>JABUTT010000228.1 GCA_021443515.1 Bacteroidales bacterium | reverse complement strand
AATCTTGCCCTTGCTGAAGCAGATAACGACCATCCCGAAGCCTACGACTACATCAGTTCATACGTCCGTGGCCAGGAGTTGGGAGATTATCTCAAAGTTATAAGGGAGAGCAAGGCAAAATGTGGCATTCCGGTAATCGCAAGCATCAACTGCCACAGCGACTCCGAGTGGGTGAATTTCGCCAAGGAGATTGAGAAGGCAGGAGCAGATGCTCTTGAAATAAACATTCTTTCAGTGCAGACAAAGAATGCGCTCAATTACGAATATGGAGCATTCGAAAAAGAGCACGTAAACATTCTCAAGCACCTGAAAAAGACTGTCAGCTTGCCTATCATTATGAAATTAGGTAACAACTTCACCAATCCGGTTGCCCTCGTGGATGAACTCAAGGCCAACGGAGCGGATGCAGTTGTGCTTTTCAACAGATTCTATCCGTTTGATATAGATGTAGTTACAGAAAAGACTACCTCGGGCCACGTGCTCAGCAACGAGAGCGAGATTTCAAACCCACTGCGTTGGACTGGCATAGTTTCTTCTGCTGTTCCGAGCGTTGACATTGCAGTTTCCGGTGGCGTACACGATGCTCACGGCGTTGTTAAATCCATTCTTGCAGGCGCATCTGCAGTCGAATTATGCAGCGTGGTGTTTGAAAAAGGCATTCCGGTCATCAAGACTCTCGTGGAAGGACTCAATGCGTGGATTGAAGAGAAAGGTTATGGTTCAATCGCCGAGTTCAAAGGCAAACTCAATGCGGGAAGCGACAGGGCTGATGCAGACCTCTTCGAAAGAACTCAGTTCATCAAACACTTCGGAAGCAAGGAAATCTAAGAAGCTGTTTAAAATTTAATCAGCTTCTAAAAGAACAACACCTTGTCGGCGATGTCATTTATGTAAGGGAAGAGATTTTTCCTTACATATTCCACTGTGGCCTTGACCATATCATCCGGAGTCTGAGGAAGAACTGCAGGCTGGAGAGCATAGCGCAGAATGGCATATTTCATCAAGTAGTCGTCAATTTCCTCGAGTTTTGCCCTATCGGATGTTTCAAAATAATGCTCAAGAAGGAGCCACCAGAGTTTTGTGATTTCCTGCGCAGTCACTCCCATAAAGAAGAATGTCGTTTCGGAAGACAACTTCGGATAAAGTCTGTGGGTAAGAGTGGTGCAGGCAAAGTCAAAGAGAGGATGGCCATAACTTACATCCGCCATATCTATGAGCAGAGGATCCTCGCCCTCAAGCATAATGTTCTTGGGATGAAAGTCTCCGTGAATGGTGGTAGTGCGATTAGGCAGGGCATTCAGCATCTTGCGCATCAAAGCCCTCTCCTCCTCCGTATAAAGATAGTCAAGTTTATCCACCCAGCCATTGTATTTTTCCGCTGCGCTCGGAAGAATTTTGGTGTCCGCTTGAGTCGAATGAATATGCTTTAGCACATTAGCATAGATAAGGGCGTATTTCTCGAGATTCTCGGGATGATCATGAAACTTCTCCGCAAAGGTGCAGGCGTTGAGCATCTCGAAAACAATTCCGAACTCATTCCCGCATTTGACCGTATCGTATGATATTGCTGTCGGAAGACCGCTCAGAAACGCCGCTTGCGCGTATTTTCTCTCTTGTTTAATCATAACAAGAGGGATTTTTTCGTTATATACCTTAGCTGTCTGGTCTTGGTTGAGCCTGTAAACCGTTCCGTTGACTCCCCTGCCTATCACCTCACAACCGGTGATGTCAATGTGGCGGGGCGCCTTGTCTATCCTTATGACTGTGTCAAAACCGACGGTATCGAAGATGTCATACACCTCCGGAGATACATTGATAATTTTGTAATCGGTCTTTTGGCGGAGTTTGAACAACACCCTGAGGCCAATGCTTGACACATATTCGAGTTCTGTGGCATCAAGGATGAGTTGCCTGCCTGCAAGGTCTTGTAGCGCAACGGAGAGTTCTTCCTCAAATTTTGGGGAAGTCAACGTGTCCAAACTGCCCTCAAGCATCAGTTTCAGACTTTTTTCTGTGGATATTGTTTCCTTTACCATAAAGGTCCGTTTCAAATTGCGATTCTTTTGTAAAAAGGAACCACTTGCAAAGATAGCAATTTGGAAGAAATTGCGAAATGATGTATATTTGATGTCGTGAATATTTTGAAAAGGATTTGGACCTTCTATCGTGACGGCTTCAGGGAAATGACCTGGGGACGCACCTTGTGGGTTCTGGTCTTTCTAAAACTGATTTTCCTCTTTCTTGTTCTGCGCCTTTTCTTCTTCAAACCGGCAATGGCAGGTAAGAGCGATGAGCAGAAAAGCGAAATAGTTGCAACCCGACTAATAGAAGAAAATAACTAATAACTAACTGAAAACCAAAATCTTATGCTTGCAGCAACCTTAGTTGGATGGTCGAGACTGCAGTTTGCAATGACTGCCGCTTACCATTGGATTTTTGTCCCTCTCACCTTGGGACTGTCTATTATAGTGGCCATAATGGAGACACTCTATGTGGTCAAAGGCGATGATTTCTGGAAAAATGTGGCTAAATTCTGGATGAAGATATTTGCCATCAATTTCGCAGTAGGTATCGCCACAGGTATTATCCTTGAATTTGAATTCGGAACGAACTGGAGCAACTACTCCTGGTTCGTTGGAGACATCTTCGGAGCCCCTCTTGCAATTGAAGGCATCTTCGCTTTCTTTATGGAATCCACCTTCTTTGCAGTAATGTTCTTCGGCTGGAACAAGGTAAGTAAACGCTTCCACCTCGCCTCAACCTGGCTCACAGCCCTCGGAGCAGCGATTTCCGCCTTCTGGATTCTCGTGGCTAACAGCTGGATGCAACACCCTGTGGGAACGGAATTCAACCCAGACACAGTGCGCAGTGAAATGGTTTCATTCTGGGCAGTTGTCACCAATCCGATTGCCACCAGCAAGTTCTTCCATGCAGTATTCAGCGGCTGGATGACGGGCGCTGTTGTCGTGGCAGGTATCGGTTGCTGGTATCTCCTCAAGAAGAAAGAGACTCGTTTTGCATACGCCAGCATCATTGTAGCCTGCTGTGTAGGTCTTTCCGGCGGCGTTGCCACAATGCTCACAGGTGACTCTTCCGGCGTAAAAGCGGCAAAGTACCAGCCTATGAAACTCGCAGCGGCGGAAGGTCTTGAAAACGGAGGTCCGAGAGCAGCATTCTCAATCGTTCCGGGAGTAAAAATTCCGGCTATGCTTTCTATTCTTGCCACCCACAGCGTTGACGGCTATGTCCCGGGTATCAACAACATCATCGAGGGTTACACCGACAATGAAGGCAATGTGGAACTCTCTGTGGCAGAAAAGATGGAACGCGGAAGCCAGGCTATCCAATCCCTCAAACAATATCGCGAGAACAAGGAAAGCGATCCGGAACTTGCCGCAGCTTATCTTGCAGACTTCCGTGAAAATGAGAAATATATGGGCTACGGCTATCTCAATGCTCCGGAAGATGTGGTACCGAATGTACCTCTCGTATATTGGAGTTTCCGCGTGATGATCGGCCTCGGGTCCTTCCTTATGCTCCTTCTGATAGTCCTCGCATGGCTGAGCTGGAAGAAGAAACTGGAAAATTTCAAATGGCTTCAGGTCGTTGCCCTGCTGTCTATTCCTCTCGTGTATCTTTGCGGTCAGGCAGGCTGGATTGTGGCAGAAGTAGGTCGTCAACCTTGGACCATTCAGGATTTGCTCCCGGTCGGAGTGGCTGTATCAGGCCTCAACCCTGCAGCGGTGCAGACTACATTCTTCATTTTCGCCTCAGTCTTTGCACTTTTCCTTGTCGTAGAACTCTCAATCATCGTTAAAGCAATTGCAAAAGGACCTGAACTATGAGTTATCAATTCTTACAAAACTACTGGTGGTGCCTCGTGTCGCTCTTAGGAGCCCTGCTCACCTTCCTTATGTTCGTACAAGGCGGAAACTTTTGGGCATCCGTTCTCCGCATAAACGACTCACAGCGTCGTATGCTGTTTAACTCCACAGGTCGCAAGTGGGAACTCACATTCACAACTCTCGTGACCTTTGGCGGTGCATTCTTCGCATCCTTCCCTCTTTTCTACAGCACAAGTTTCGGAGGAGCATACTGGGTTTGGATTATCATCCTTCTCACCTTCGTATTCCAGGCTGTATCTTACGAATTCCAGAACAAGAAAGGAAATATCATAGGCGCAAAGCCATTCCAGATTTTCCTCTGCATCAACGGCATCCTCGGTCCATTCCTCGTGGGTACGGCAGTCGGAACTTTCTTCACAGGCTCGGCTTTCACCGTTGACAAGAGCGCTATCTACAACGGAGGCTCGCCAGTCATCAGCACCTGGGCCAATAACTTCCACGGTCTTGAGGCACTTGCACAGCCTTGGGCGGTTGCTCTCGGCGTAGCAGTCTTCCTACTTGCCGCAATGCTCGGAGCCCTCTATCTTCTGAACAACATTGAAGACGAGACCTTGCATCCAACTCTTAGAAAAGGCGTTCTCTGGAGCGGCCTGGCATTTGTGGTTGTATTCGTGACATGGCTTATCCACCTCTATATAACAGATGGCTTTGCAGTGAATGCTGAAGGCATTGTTTCAATGGAGCCATATAAATACACCCACAACTTCGTTGCCAACCCTATCGTGCTTGCAGCCCTCTTTTTAGGCGTCGTATTCGTGCTTTTCGGCTGGTTCCAGGGTGCATTCACAACTTCCGTACTTGGTATATGGTTCGCAGGCATAGGCACTGTTCTCGCAGTCCTGGCAATCTTCCTTGTTGCAGGAATCAACGGCACAGCCTACTATCCTTCAAACGTTGACCTCCAGAGTTCCCTCACGATACGGAACAGTTGCTCAAGTCCGTTCACTCTAAAGGCTATGTTCTGGGCTTCCCTTGCAATACCATTCGTGGTAGCCTACATCGCTTACGCATGGCACGCAATGGACAAGAAGAAACTCACTACCGAAGAAATAGACAAGGCCGATATCAAGTATTAGCCTTGGCAACAGGCACAAAAAAAAGTCCTCAAATCGAGGACTTTTTTTTATGATATGATGTTACAAAAGAATTTCTGAAGCGTCATACTGTTCGTGAGTATAAGGATAAATCACTCCCTTACTATACTTGAACTTTGTGAAGAAGAGGCTGTAAGGCCAAGCATAAACGTATGGTGCAGCAAAAACATAATACTCCTCATTAGGGTCCAAGTCCGGAATTGACTCGTTGATGATATCCTTACCCAAGAACTTTCTGAGTTCCTCGTCAGGAAGGTGGTTGGCCATTTCCTTTACGGCAGCAACATAATTATAAAGATCACCACCATAATCCTTATCCAACTCGGCCTTTGTAATGATACCTGTAAAATAAGGTCTCTTTGTAGGTTGGCCATTGATAGAAGGACGGATTGAAACCTTTGTCTGGGCTGCTCCACTCTCCACATTCGGGGTCATATCCACACGAAAATCGAGCTGCATTGGACTCGTACTCCTGTCAACCGGCGGAGTCTTGAACTCAAAACGCTGCAACTCACCTATCGGATCCCTTGTTTCAGGATGAACACAGAATGCACAAAGAATATAGTTCATGTTAGGAGCCAGATTCATATAATCGCTTACAGATTCTCCGTAAATAAGATTATGTGAAGTGAACTTTGAAATATACGGCACACTATCATAGAGATAAGGATGGCGCCATTCGAGATAATCCGTATAGGTCTGGTCAATACACAGCATCATAAAGTGCTCGTTGGTCAGTCCAAGCTCAACAAACTGCTCCGTATTCATAATCGGAGCAATGAAATAATAAGCCCTGTAATCCTTTGGAATGATACGGATTGAAACAAAGCCATCCGAAAGCTCATCAATCACGAAATTAAGTTTCGTAGGCTCGGTAATATAAGGAGAATCAATCTGCTTGCAGGATGAGGCGAAAACGGCAACAAATGCCAATATAATTGCTAACTTTTTCATATTAAATGTCTCCTTCTTTTCCAAGATACTCCATTACTGTCAAAAGGAAACGCAGGAAGCCCGCCGTGTGGCTGCCATATTTTCCAAAATTATAACTAACGTTTGCGTTGGTGTTGGAAAGGTGGGTTCTCATAGCCACCGCATTCTCAAACGGAACCACCATATCATCCATAGAGTGGAAAAGATAGAGCGGAGATATCGGCTCAAAAGACTGCACCGTAGAGTTGTCAATCATCGCAAGGTACAACTTACCCATTTCAGGGCTGAGTTTGTTGCGAGCTTCCTCAGTAAGAATTGTACTCACTTTCTTAGAGCCCATCATCTGAGTGATTTCGTGCATATAGTAATTCTTGCTGTTTATCCATTTGTCGATATTCTCACACATCACAGGCTGGAATATCTTTGTGAGGTCAAGGTCGATGTGATTTCCGATGTTCATACCCTGGATAATCATAGGAATTGCGCAAGGATAGTCTGTGTAGTCATTTTCCACGATTTTATCGTAGGTAGCGCAGATGTCGTACGGACCACCGCCGGCAAGACAAATACGGATGTCGATATGGGGTCTGTTTTCCTCCATATACTTTTGGACTGCGACAGCTGTAGCGCCACCCTGCGAATAGCCGTAAATGAAGATATCATCATATTTAGGCTTGCAGTTAATGAATTCCAGGAAAGGCAGAGCGGCTTCGTACATATCCACCACATTTCTTGCCGTAAGTTCGGCACAGAGATATGGATGCACAAGGTCGGCAGTGACGCCGTAACCGATGTAGTCTGAGATAATTACTGCCAAACCCTTGCCTGCAAAGACACCCTCGATAGGGAAAGCCTCTGATGGAGCCTCAAGGTTGTTGCCGATGGTAAAATGGCCTACTACCATAATTCTTGACACCTGTCCGTTGGCAGGGACTATGATTCGTCCTGAGAGTCTGATTGGATTTCCATCCTGGTCTATAGACTTATAGGTTCCGATATAACTTTTTGTAGTGTTGCTTATGAGATTTGAGACTAACTCACGGGCAAGCGCGGTTGCGTTGAAACTTGTAGTCTTGGTCTCTTCTTCTGCCTCTTTAACCGTTACGGCGCCGGGCACCAGACAATTGTTTATGGAACTTTCGCTGATAGTTCCATAGGATGACTTTGTAGGTATGAAACAAGTCTCAGGGTCAAGGCTTGACCAGTCTGAATCAAATTCTATCCACTGCTCAGGCACGTGTTTGCAAGAAGACAATGCAGCTATGACTGCGAATAATATAATGGACTTTTTCATAATGATACTCCTATTGAGAATTGAAGAATTTGAGATGAGAGCATAAAGAATGTCTGTCCATTCTTCAGGCCATAGAGTCCGCCGACACCGAGGGAGCAGAACCACCTGTCGTAGTTTGCCCTTATGGCAATGAGGCGAATATCGATGGCCGCGCCGTGCGCAACGTGTTTGCCTTTCGTATTTACCTCAGTACCGCCATTGACATCGACACCCACACCCACAGAAGAGTAGAGGCTGATATAAGGGCTGTGAAGATAGGTGAACTTTGCTGTCGGAATCAGACAGAGGTTATAGAAACGCGCCTTTGTACGGCTTATCTCTTCATTGAAATTGTTGTAATAAACCTCGTTCCATGCGGTTCTCTGATAATCGAAATGCAGACCAACCTCAAACCAATCGTTTACGCGATAATCCACTGCAAGGCCAATATGAGGCGTGTAGCTGTAGTTCTGCTTTTCACGGAAAGTGGAGGTAAAAGGACGGCCGCTATAATCCAAGTGAGGAGTGTTATGCCAGACAAGCGTCTCCATAAACATATCTCCAACGGAAATGCCAATTTGGAAAGGGTTTTCCTTCCTCATCTCCCTCGTTTCAGCCGACAACTGCAAGGCAAGAAAGAAGAGAGCGATAGTTGATAAGACTATTTTTTTCATATACATTCAATATAAAGGGCAAATATAGGGAAAGTTTTTCTATCTTCGCAGAGAAAATGCCTGAAACATAAGATTTTATGAAAAGATTAGTGGTTTTTCTCCTCCTGAGCAATATATCTATAGGATTATGCGCTCAGAATAAAGTACAAGTCCAGACCTTTGTGGGACCGGACAAGGTAAGTTTCGCCGATAGTGTACAGACCTATCGGGCACTTGTGGAGAACACCCCTATAGAACCGAAATTTGCAATGGTTCCTAAGTTCGCAATCGTTGGCCATGACGGAAAATTCTACTTCTCCATAGGTGCAAGACTTCGTTTCGTGGCTTCTGTTGACTGGGGCAACCCTATAACCAATCCGGTTTCGATGTCTCTTCCCGACCTTGTGGAAAGAAACTCCGGCAGCAAGGAACTTTTTCAAATGAGCGCAGGCACGAGCCAGATTTATTTCAACATCGTCGGCTTCCCTCATACCCACAACCAGGTCGGTCTTTTCGTTAGTATTAACCTTGATGCGGGTTCGGACAACTCTTACAGGCTTTCGGCAGGGCAGATATATATGCGTTACAGAGACTTCCAGTGCGGTTATGCGACGAGTCTCTATGACGACAGGCTGAACAATGCCTACTCGATAGACGATGCGGCACTCGGTGCTTCAGGCACCCACAGCAATGTTCAAATCAACTATCAGAGGATGTTCGGCAAGCATTTTTCATTAGGTGTCGGAGTCGAAATGCCGAAGGTCAGCTACACGAGAACCCTGCCGAAAGAAGATGCAGACATTATCATTGGCAACATAGAGCAGAAAATGTGGAATGTCTTCCAGATTATCCCCGACATTCCTCTTTACGGACAGTGCGCCTGGGGAGACAGGGGTCAAATCAGGCTTTCTTCAATGATTAGAAGCATCAGATATTACAATATAGCGGAAGATAAGAACAACTACGTGGTGGGTTGGGGTTTGAAACTTACCGGAACCGTCAAACTCGGACCGGTGAAACTCTACGGTATGGCTCACGGAGGCCATGCAATCGCCAATTACTTTGCAGGAAACAAGAATTGCGACATAGACCTCGTGCCTACGCCCGACTCGGATGTAACGGGAAAACTTGTCGGAACCTATAGCCTCGGCACAATCATAGGTGTGGAATACAACTTCACACCAAGAATCTTCTCCACCCTCAAAGGCAGTTACCTCAGGAACTTCATTCCGGAATATCACGTCGATGCAACCAAGAAATTCGAGGACAACACTCTCAGGGGACAGAATTATTCCATCAATTTCATCTGGAGAATTTCATCTATCTTCAATGCCGGAATCGAATACAATCACGTACGCAAGACCTATGAAACGCACAAGACCCTGTTCGATAACAGGGTCTATGCAATGTTTATGATGACCTTCTAAGAAGGCTCTGAACTAAGCTATCTGCTCTGAGATATAATCCACGAGTTCAGATACAGTCTGAAATTGCTTCATTTCCTTGAACTGGAAACCGAACTTGTTCTCGATTGCAAGGCTCATAAGGAGCAGGCTGAGAGAGTCGATTTCGAGGTCGAGGGTAAGGGATGAATCAAGAGAAACCTTGGAAATGTCGCACTTAGGCTTAACCGCAGTGAAAATTTCCTTGAGTCCTGCGAAAATTTCTTCCTTAGTCATAGCCGCAGATTACTGATTACGTGCAACTTTAAGACTGCCGGTACGCTTGAAGTCCTCAGTACGGATGATGAGTTTAGTCACTCTCTGAACTGACGGAGAAGCTGCATTCACTTCTTCCACGAGGTTGCGGAAATATGCCTCAATCTCCTGAGGAGTCTTGCCTTCGAATGCCTGCATGAGAGGGAGAATTTCGATTGCAATCACGCCTTCGCCGTTCTCTACCACTTCTTTTACGAGGCAGTCCCTGACAGTAGGATATTTGTAGTAACGATCCTCGATAACCTCAGGTGAGATGTTCTCGCCGTTAGCAAGGATAATGATGTTCTTGATACGTCCCGTGATGTAGAGGAAACCGTCCTCGTCGAAGCGTGCAAGGTCACCTGTCTTAACCCAACCGTCCTCAGTGAGGGTTGCAGCTGTGTTTTCAGGGTCTTTGTAGTAACCGAGGAAGGTGTTGTCACCCCTGTACCAGAGTTCTCCGTCAACAATTTTGGCTTCCTGCTCAGGATAGATTTTACCAACTGAATCAGGTTTCTCGCTCACATTCGCATTCGCAGATGTGAGATTTGCTCCTTCGGTCATACCATAGCCCTGATAGAACTCTATTCCGAGTTTGTTGAACTCTACACCGAGCCTTGGCGGAACAAGTGCGGCACCTGTAATTATTGCCTTGAGCTGGCCACCGAGGAACTGAGGTCCATACATCTTGGTAAGGCCGATGAGGACTTCGCAAAGACCCGGCACGAGCACGAGTTTGGTAGGCTTGATTACCGGAATCTTGCCGATTGTTGCCTTCATATCCTCAGCAGCAAACCAGGTAGCGCCTCTGTAGAAAGCGCCGAGAGTGCTGGCGATGAGACCGAACACGTGGCTGAGAGGGAGGAATGCGATATATCTGTCACCGGTGAGCTGAGCACCCGGAGCGTAAAGTGCATTGAAAGAACCGCGCATAATGGCACGATGAGGAAGAATGGCCCCCTTAGGAGCGCCTGTCGTACCGCCTGTAAAGAAAATTGCGGCAGGCTCGTTACGATCAACAACTGCAACAGGTGCCTCCACATCAGCGATTGATGCAGATGGAACGACCTTGCAAGGAGCGCCTGCAACAGCCTCCTTGAACTCGTCACGAACAACGAGAACGCTTACATCAAAGCGTGCGCAGCATCCCACAACAGCAGGACCGGGAAGCATTGATGGAAGGTTGATTGCCACATAACCTGCTGATGTTGCAGCAAGAAACATTTCAATAGCATCGATAGAATTGCGCTCGAAGATAGCTACTTTGTCACCTTTCTTGATGCCGAGAGAGTTGAGGAAAGCACGACGACGCGCGATTCTCTTCCCAAACTCAGCGTAGGTGTAGCTGACCTCAAGATTGCTAACGGCAACCCTGTCAGCCCATTTTTCGCTTATCCACTCAACGAATTCAGGCACTGTTGGAATAAAATTCAACTGTGCCAGCTCCTCTTTAGGGAGCATGTCATAGAAGTAATTTGACATTTCTTTTAAGGTATAGGTTTATAATACAAAATAGTGAGGCAAATATAGCAAAATTTCGTCAAAAGGCAACACGCCACGACAAATTACGACCAAACGCCAAAAAGTACCCGGAAATCATTTCACAATACTGTTTTTTTTATACCTTTGTGCCTTGTACTAAACCAATTCAAACCATGTCTGTAGAAATTAGGAAAGTCGCTTCCAAGCGCGATTTGAGGAAATTCATCAGGTTTCCTTACCAACTTTACAAGGGAAATCCAAATTGGGTGCCTGCCCTCGAAGGCGATGAATTCAGAACTTTCAGTCCAAAAACCAACGGTGCATACGACTATTGCGAATCCGAGCAATATCTCGCCTACAAGGACGGCAAAATCGTCGGCAGGGTTGCTGCAATTATAAACAAACTTGCAAATGAATCCTGGAAAACCAATGTGGTGCGTTTCGGCTGGCTCGACTTTATCGACGACGTGGAGGTGCTCAAGGCTCTCATCGACGCCGTTATAGTCTGGGGAAAGGCAAGAGGCTGCGACACAATCAAAGGTCCCTGGGGCTTTACCGACATGGACAAAGAAGGCCTTCTCGTGGAGGGTTTCGACATACTCTCCCCTTTCACCTGCCTCTACAACTATCCTTACTATGACACTCTCCTCAAGGAAATAGGTTTCGAAAAAGATGTTGACTGGACCCAGAAGATAGTGGAAATCACAGAAGAAGAGCCACCGATGTACCAGTACGCCGATATGATTGAAAAGCGTTTCGGCATCCACGTCGCACATCCAAAAAATGTTCAGGAACTCTCGGACAAGTATGGCCTCTCCATATTCCACATGTACAACAATACATTCGCCCCGCTCTTCCAGTTCACACCTTTGAATGACCGCCAGATCAAGTCCTACCTCCAGACATACGTGCCTATTCTCGACCCTCGCTACGTGGCAGTCTGCCTCAACGACAAGGACGAGCCTGTTGGATTCACTTTCTGCGTGCCTTCTTTGAGCAAGGCAGTAAAGAAAAGCGGCGGAAAACTCTTTCCGTTCGGCTTCCTGCGCATCTTCCACGCTCTCAAGCACAATGATATGCTGGAGTCTCTGCTCATAGGCGTAATGCCCGAATACCAGGGTATGGGAGCCCACATCCTGATGTTCAAGTACATCCACGACAATGCACGCAAGGCAGGCATCAGAAAGATGTTTATGAATCCGCAGCTGGAGGAGAACATGAAGGTTCAGACCCTCTTCGACCAGTTCCAGCAAAAGACCGTCATTCGCAGACGCGCCTACAGCAAGAAAATCGATTAGTCGATATCTTTCGCCCCTTATACTATTTTATTTAGTACTCACTGCTTAGAAGTTGTTTTGAAATTTTGTAATAAAATATAAACAACTTCTCAAAAAATTTTGTAAGTTTGCAGTTGGAGTTGTTTTGGAAATACGTTTAAGAGTATTTCTTTAGTATTATGAAAAGACTATTTGTGTTATTCCTGGGACTATACGTCTCCCTCGCGGCGTTAGGTGCTGTTGCTCCCGGCAACAGTGGTGCGGTCTCGGGTAAAATCACAGCCGTTTCAGACAACTCCCCTATCGCATACGCAGTCGTAATTGCCCATCCTCTCGAAGTTTACACCACTACCGCCTCAGACGGAACATTCACAATTTCTCACCTTCCGGAAGGCGAAGTTACCATTGCCGTGGAATTCATCGGCTACACCAAGGTAAGCAAGAAGGTCACTGTGGTAAAAGACAAAACCATCAAAGTGGATTTCGCCCTTGAAGAAGAAAGCTTCCGTCTTGAGGAAGTGACAGTTATTGCCACCGGTTCGGATGCAGGCAAGTCCACCTCGTCCATAATTTCGCGTCAGGCGATGGACCACCTTCAGACAAGTTCGGTAAAGGATGTGATGACAATGCTCCCGGGCGTGTCGTTCAGCAACCCTTCACTGATTTCGGCACAGACAATATCCCTGCGTACAGATGATTCAGGCAACACAGGAGGTCTTGCAATGAACAGTCTCGGAACGGCGATCATAGTCGATGGAGCCCCTGTTTCAAATAATGCGAACATGCAGGCACTATCCCCTACGGTTGCAAGCGGAAATATGGATGTCAGCCTCGTCGGAGGAACCTCTCCTGAGACGGGTGTCGATATGAGAAGCCTCTCCACAGACAACATTGAGTCGATAGAGGTCATACGAGGCATTCCTTCTGTTGAATACGGAGACCTTACCTCTGGCGCTGTCATTATCAAGTCAAAGGCAGGCAAGATGCCTCTTTCAATTCGTTTCAAGACAAATCCGAACATCTACCAGATTTCAGCAAACAAAGGTTTTCACGCAGGCAAGGCGGGTGATTTCAATATAGGTGCAGACTATGCCTACAGCACTAACAATCTCACAAGTTCATATATAAACTTCCAGAGAGTAAACGTAAAGACTCTCTACACCAAGACCTTTGCCGGAAATGTGACCACAAACACTTCTCTTCAGGTGGGTTATGGCAGAGACCGCCGCAACAGAAACCCTGACGATGAGCAGAGCGCCACGAGTTCATTCTCGAACAATGTGGATGTGCGCCTTGCAAGTTATGGTCAGTGGAATGCCGGAAAAGGCTTCTTCAAGTCGCTGAACTATTCAGTTTCAGCATCTTACGCCGACAAGCACAATTTTTACGAAACCCTCGCGCAGAATGCCACTGGCCTGTTCTCGACGGCTATGGGGGCTTCCACCATCACGAATACAGCAGGGCAGGTAATTAAAGACTCTGAAGGCAACCCTATCACATCTTTTGCTCCGGGCGATGAAAATGCCACGGCAATCGTAACTCCGAACGCCTACCTCTCACACTATGATATATATGGTAAGGAAATAAATGTCTATGCCAAACTTGTGGCAAATTTCTTCCATAAATTCGGCACATCCATCGACAGCCGTACCATAGTGGGTGTGGATTTCAAGACTGACGGAAATGTGGGTCAGGGTCTCGTGCTTCCTACCGACGCGCCGCCCCTGAGAACGGGAACCAACGCTTCCTCAGGCTACAGACCGAGAAAATATTCGGATATTCCTTTTATCAACCAACTCGGCGTCTTCCTTGAAGAAACCTGGAACCAGACAGTTTGGAACAGACATATCGACATTTCGGCAGGTTTGAGATTTGACTATGTGAACGGACTCACAAACCTTGCACCGCGTATCAATGCATCGATAGAGATTGTTCCGGACATATTCTCGATCAAGGGAGGCTGGGGCATAACTTCAAAGGCGCCAACCGCAACCTATCTCTACCCTCAGGCCACTTACAGCGACCTTGTAAACTACAGCAACCGCTTCCTCGGCTATGAGCACGAACTTGTTGTCGGCACGACCAATGTCCACGACAGCAGCAACCCTCAACTCAAGATGGCAACCAACAGAAAGGCTGAAGTCGGCTTCGACATCACCATCGCAAAGCGTTACAAAATCAATGTTACGGCCTACGATGAACTTATGAGGAACGGCTACAGTTTCGGCAGCGACATCTCTACATTCATTTGGACTCAGCACGTATTTTACAAGAACATAAACTCTGACCCTAACCTCATGCCGACACTTGCTGTGGACAAGGTTCTGAACCTGTTCTTCCGCTACAACAAGCCGCTCAACGATGTCTATCTCCACAACCGGGGTATAGAGTATGAAATCAATCTCGGCAGGTTTGAGGCAATTCGTACATCATTCTACATCAACGGAGCGTGGACCTATACCGAAAGCAGCAGTTCGGCAAACACCTTCACAACAAAGAGCAATGGTGGAAACGCAGAATACAATGTCGCCGTCTATGACCCTTATCTTTATACCTACTGCTCGGAGAAGGTTCTTACAACCTTGCGTATAACCCACAACATACCTGCCATAGGCTTCGTTGTAACCCTCTCGGGTCAGGTGAACTGGCTCGGCAAGACCTGGACAAAATTCGGAAATGACGAAATGTTCAGCCAGTACATATCCTACAAGGACGGAAAGGTCTATGATTTTGACCCGGCTCTAAAGGATGACCCCGAATTCCGCTATATGTTCGAGTCAAAGTCTCCTCAGAGATTCCTTCCCGAGAAAACCCCTCCTTTTGTAATTTTCAACTTGAATATATCCAAGGAAATTGGAAACTTCCTCACTGCGTCCTTCTTCGTGAACAATGTCTTCAATTCGAGACCGCTCAACGAAAGCGACAAAATCAAGGGAAACTACAATGAACTTGGAATACCTATGTTTTTCGGATTAGACATCAACATCAAAATCAAATAGTTATGAAAAAAATCTTTATCATTCTCGCAGGCATTGCTCTGCTCGCATCTTGCAAGACTCTCACAAAAACCCACATTGTGACAGTCAACATCGACGAAAGTAAGATCACTTCAAGCGTTAAGCCTGAGTCTTATTCCGTGACTATCAAGAATGTTGTGACCCAGCAGGAAAAGAATGTCACTTCAACCAAAGCAACTGCAGTCATTGAAGGCGTTTATGCAGGTGTTTACAATGTTTCTATCGCAGGTAGCGCAACTGAAGATGGTATCACAAAGAACTATTCTGGTACCGTAGCCAATGTGTCTGTTCTTGCTGACGCAACAGTCACCGTTGCTGCAGAAGTAGTTGAACCTGCCCTCGTGTTCAAGGAGATTTACTACACAGGCTGCAAATATACAGCTCCCGGTGCAGAAAAAGAATCAAACTATTTCAAAGATCAGTTCTATGAGATTTACAACAACAGCGACAACACCATCTATGTTGACGGTCTTTGCATCGGCACTGTCTACAATAGAACCGTGAATACTTCCGGATACACCTATTCTCTTCCTGAAGGCGAAGATGTCAAAGATTATGTGTTCACTCAGTATGTATGGAAGGTTCCGGGAGACGGCACACAATACCCTCTTCAGCCTGGCGAAAGTTTCGTAATGGCACAGCAGGCTCTCAACCACACTCTCGATGGCAATACTTACGGAAAATCTCTCGATTTGAGCAAAGTTGAATTTGAATTCATCAGTGAGGAAATAATTGCCAATGGTAGATGTACCGACAATCCTGATGTTCCTAATATGTTGGTTGGTCATAAGTGTGGGACAAATAAGACTCTACAGTGGCTCACCTCTGCTACCGGAGAATACTATGTTATCTGGTTCCCTGAGAAAAAAATTGCTCCGGAAAACGAAATCACTTTTGACAATGGTATATCAACATTCCCGGTTTATCCTATCAAGAAGTCTGATATCATTGACGCTGTTGAAGCAGGAAAAGATGAAGCATCATCAAAGAACAAGTTGTACTTCTCTCCACTCGACGATGGTTACTTATTCTGCCCTGAAGGTAATTACTCTTTCCAGAGCATTGCTCGTAAGGGTGAAACCAAGAATGGCAGATTGGTTCTCGTTGACACCAACAACTCAAACAACGACTTTGAATACAAGACCGATCCTCAGCTTCGTCGTGGCGGAGTCGGCGCTCCAAACTGGAAATAATGAATAAGAAAACGTTATTGGCAATTCTCATCTTAGGCTTCTGCACAATCAGCGCAGGGGCCTGGGATGATGATAATCCATGGCGTAACTCGCTGTGGTCGGGGACAGGCAATGCCTCAGGCCTCAGTTTCAAACCCGTAAACAAATATCATCGCCTTAAACTCGGAGGAGTCTATGAGCAGGGAGCATTCAACCTCATTCAGGAGGGAACAGGCTTCAAGGGCGTAGACTTCACCGCAGAAGGCACTGCAAACATAAAAAAGGTCTTTCTGTGGGGACGCTTTGACTTCAGCAACACTTTCCGCGACGGGGCGAACTACAATGTGATGCTTTTCAATCCGCGTCCGGAAATGCCTTTCTATGTAGCAGACGTAAACAGCAGCAACTGGAGGTATCAAACCTACAACCTGGCTGCAAAAGCCGCTTTCCCCCTCGGAGAAGCCTTTGCCTTGGGCATAGATGCCGGTTATGATTGCGGATTCGGGGCAAAGCAGGTGGATCCGCGTACCGCCACCTATATAAGAAACATACACGTAGGCCCTTCTTTCACATTCAAGTGGAAGGAGAAAAACATCCTTGGAGTCAACATCGCCTACACAAACAACTTTGAAAGAAGTACTCCTACCCTATCAAACATCAACATACAGCAGACTGTGGCACTTATGCGTGGCCTTGGGAACTGCTCTGCATCCACTGTCGGGGGCGGAACAATAAGAGCATATCTCTACAAGGAGCATTGTGTGGAGGGCGGTCTGCAGTACAATTATACCACCTCGGACATCGACCTTCTTGCAGGTGTCAAATATATCTGGGAAAGATGCGACGTTATCCACGACCCTACAAAACAGGAGCCGATGGGCCGCACAATCACTTCCAGAATCAAGGCAAACTTCGGTCTGCGTGCCGCTAAACACTGGGCGGATGTTAACCTTGCCTACAACCATACAAACGGAATAGAGCATGTCAAAATATATGACACCTCTCCTGGGGTAAACGGCTATGTCATTCAGGCAAGCAACGTTATGAGCACCTACGACATAATCCGCGCCGATGCTGAATATCGATTCATGCCTCGTGGAAAGGAAGGTCCTTGGGCCTTTGGAGTAAATGCAAAGTATTATTTGGAAAGCGACGAGTATGTTGCTCCCCAAAGTACTTTGAACGGCTCTTTTGTTCGCGGAGGTCTTTGTGCCGACAGGAAAATCGATATCGGAAAGACTATGCTTGAAATCTATCTTGAAGCAGGTTTCCGAGCAGGGCTTGCAGGAGAGTACATCTTCACAAGCACAATAACTTCACCTAAACTTCAGGCCATAAAAGATGACTTCTATCCATCTATCGCAGCCTATTACAAGGCGCATGCCGCAGACGTAAGCCTTCGCCTCGCCTACGACATTCCGATCAAGAAATCATCAATCCGCATTATCGCAAGCGGTGCATTCGCCAAGCCAATCAACATCTCCGGGAACCGTTTTGGAGTCCATCTCGGAGTCGAATACAGATTCTAAGAAATGCTAAAAAGACTTACAGCCATTGCCGGCGCACTCTTATTGGTCGTTATGCTTCAGGCAGCGACCATTTCGCCTAATATAAAATCGAAAACATCATTTGCAATCATCATAGACAAGGCAACCTACACGGCGCTTGAAGACAAGGTCGCAGCCTACAGGGATGCCATTGAAGCGGACGGACTTGCCACCTGGATTGTGGCAGAGGAGTTTAAGAGTCCGGAAGCAGTCAAAGCGGAAATACTCAGACTCCGCTCAGACAAGAAAATGCCTCTTGAAGGGGTTGTGTTCATAGGTGACATTCCCGTAGCGATGATTCGTGACGCCCAGCATCTCGCTTCAGCCTTCAAAATGAATCAGGAGAACAAGTGGACAGCTTCATCCATCCCTTCAGACAGGTTCTACGATGACTTCGACCTTAAATTCGATTTCCTCAAGCAGGATGAGAACATTCCGTCTTACTTCTACTATTCTCTCGCCGGAGAATCAACCCAATATGTCAGCAG
>JABUTT010000050.1 GCA_021443515.1 Bacteroidales bacterium | reverse complement strand
TTGAGCAGGTCTTCAAGGATATAAGCGTCGCTCATAAGATAGAGACCGGTTGTAACATGGGAGAATATAGTCCTCAATCAGTCCGACACGATGCATCCTTTGGTACATTTTTTCCGGCTGAATTCCCGCCGCCTTTGCAGATGCCTCTATACAAGAGGCCACAAAAATAGACTTACATTCGTCTATTGATGGTCTATATTCGTATTTACCTTGCTTTGTCATAAATTTTAATTTTCACTTCTTACATACCACTCGAACAACTTTTTGACACCTTCTTCGATTTCGACCTTGTGGGTCCAGCCGAGGGAGTGGAGTTTGGTGACGTCGATGAGTTTGCGCATTGTGCCATCGGGTTTGGCGGAGTCAAAGACGATGGTGCCGCTAAAGCCCACTGCCTCGGCGACGAGCTCTGAAAGACGACGTATGGTGATTTCCTTGCCTGTGCCGACGTTGATGTGGCAGTTGCGGATTTCGCCAAGGGAAGGAATTGCGCCGCCGCGGCCTGAAGTGCTGTTGCGGTCTATGCCTGCGTTACAGCCTCTACCTGCGTTGCAACCCGATTCTCCGAGAGCCTGAGCTCCATAATGCACAGAGGAGTATTTTTCAATGCCTATGACATCCTTGAAATCGACGTTCAGCAGGATGTGTACGCTTGCATCAGCCATATCTTCGCTCCAGAGGAATTCCCGAAGCGGCGAGCCTGTGCCCCAAAGCGTGACCTTGCCGGGCTCTATGCCGTATTTTGCAAGTATGGTGCGGATTTCTTCCTCCGTGGCACTTCCGTCAACGCCTTCCACAGGACGCCTTGCCATATCCGACCTGATTGCCTTCCAATCTCCTTCGCACAGCATTTTTGCAAGATAGACCTTGCGCATCATCGCCGGCATTACGTGGCTGTTCTCCAGATGGAAATTGTCGTTAGGACCATAAAGGTTCGTAGGCATGACGGCAATGTAGTTGGTGCCGTATTGCAGATTGTAACTTTCGCACATCTTGAGACCAGCAATTTTTGCGATTGCATATTCTTCATTGGTATATTCGAGAGGCGAAGTCAGAAGGCAGTCCTCGGTCATAGGCTGAGGAGCATTCTTCGGGTAGATGCAGGTAGAGCCCAAAAAGAGAAGTTTCTTCACGCCGTGACGATAGGCCTCCTCGATCACATTGCACTGAATCTTCATATTCTCCATAATGAAATCCGCGCGATAGAGGCTGTTTGCCATTATTCCGCCGACGTGAGCCGCAGCAAGGACAACTGCATCTGGCCTCTCGTCATCAAAAAACCTCCTTACCTGATATTGATCGGTGAGATCCAGTTCCTTGTGGCCACGGCCAACAAGATTGGTGTAGCCCCTCTGAAGCAGGTTGTTCCATATCGCCGAACCTACCAGCCCCCTATGCCCTGCAATATAGATTTTTGAATTCTTGTCCAACATTACTAAGAGGATTTTGATAGCGACTTATTTTACAATTCCTTTCTCAAGATATGCTGCGAGGTTTACTCTTGCGGCTTCTCCAGCCTTCTCTGCAGCGACTTTTGCCATATCGGAATCGACCATGAGTTTCACGAGTTGCTCAAAACTTGTTTTAGACGGATTCCAGCCCAGTTCGACTTTCGCCTTTGTAGGGTCGCCCAAAAGGTTGACCACATCGGTAGGACGATAGAAGTCGGGGCTGACCTCCACAAGACATTTGCCAGTGGCCTTGTCGTAGCCTTTTTCGTTGATGCCTTCGCCCTTGAATTCCAAGTCAATGCCGACATATTTGAATGCCAACTGAGTAAACTCTCTCACGCTGTGCTGCACGCCTGTAGCAATTACGAAATCATCGGGACGGTCGTTTTGCAACATCAGCCACATACACTCGACATAATCCTTGGCATAGCCCCAGTCACGAAGCGAGTCAAGATTGCCAAGATAGAGCCTCTCCTGCTTGCCCTGGGCTATTCGTGCGGCTGCAAGGGTGATTTTGCGAGTCACAAAGGTTTCCCCACGGCGTTCGCTCTCGTGATTGAAGAGAATACCGCTGCAGCAGAACATATCGTAGGCTTCACGATATTCCTTCACAATCCAAAAGCCGTAAAGTTTTGCAACTGCGTATGGCGAGTATGGGTGGAACGGAGTGTTTTCGTTTTGTGGCACCGCCTCCACCTTGCCGTAAAGTTCGGATGTGCTTGCCTGATAGATTCGGCAAGTCTTATCCAGACCGCAGGCTCTCACAGCCTCCAACACCCTCAGAACGCCTGTCGCATCAACGTCTGCCGTAAACTCCGGAGAGTCGAAACTGACCTGCACGTGACTCTGCGCGGCAAGATTATATATTTCCGTAGGCCTGACCCGGGCTATGACTTTTACCAGCGACATGCTGTCTCCCAAATCCCCATAATGGAGGTGAAATCCTGGTTTGCCTTCAAGATGTGCTATCCTTTCCCGGTAATCCACTGAACTTCTTCGAATGATTCCGTGAACTTCATAACCTTTCGCCAAAAGAAATTCGCTCAAATATGAACCATCCTGTCCTGTAACTCCGGTAATAAGTGCAATGTTTTTTGACATATCTCGTAATTTAATTTTTCCTTACAAATGCTTCAAAGAAAAAAACGCCTACGGCGCGGCTCGCACAGAGGGCAAGTCGGTCGTGAATTGAGGTGGCTTTTATTATATGCATAATAAAGCGCTCAAATTTAACAAATTCCTATGAGATTTGAAAATAAATGACGCCTCAGCCCCATTCTGTGCAGAATAAGACACTGGCGACGCAAAAGCTTCTCTCAGATTCTTTCCAAAGAGGAGACCTCTACCTCGACGCTTGCGCAACCCAGATGGTCAATGAGAATATGAAGTTTGGTTTTGGGAGAGGAGAAGTCTGTTACAATACCTTCAAGACTCTTGAGTGAGCCGGTAATCACCCTCACTCTTTCGCCCTCGCAGAGATTGAGATTATCGATTTCGACACTCTCATCCGGAACGCCCAGAACTATTTTGAAACGGTCAATCTGGTCCTTCGGAACAACTGCAATCTTATGGCGTCCGAAGCCGTCGACTCCCGAAGCAGAATCAACCATAAACCTGTTGATATAAGGCAACTTACAGATTTCAAGACGCTCTTTTTCGGTACAATGAACAAGAAGTTTCCCGGGTAGAAGCACTTTGATTCTCATCTTGCGGCGGCCATCTTTCCAGATGGAAACAACCCTTTGGGTCGGAAGAAAAACCTCATGGAGAGCAGCGAGTTTTTCCGCCGAAGAAATCTCGGTGTTGTGACCTACGATTGCAATGTACCAATGTTTCTCCTCCATCTGTGAAGCCGCTTAAACTTTGCTCGGGAAAACCGCTTCTTAATCTCTCTTGAAGATATCCCTTGTATAGACTTTCCTTGCCACATCGTCGAGGCAAGCGTCGTAGCGGTTGGCGATAATGGCATCGGACTGGGCCTTGAAGTTTGCCAAATCGTTCACTACACGAGAGCCGAAGAAAGTGGTTCCGTCCTCAAGTGAAGGCTCGTAAATTATTACATTTGCGCCTTTTGCCTTGATTCGCTTCATCACTCCCTGGATGGAACTCTGACGGAAATTATCGCTTCCGCTCTTCATGGTAAGGCGATAGACTCCGACCGTCACCTCGTGTTCTTTTGCAATGTCGAATTTACCATCCGCATAGCTGTAATAACCTGCCTTCTGGAGCACTCTGTCGGCAATGAAATCCTTACGTGTACGATTACTCTCGACTATGGCGCTCATCATATTCTGTGGCACCCGGTCGTAGTTTGCGAGAAGTTGTTTCGTGTCTTTGGGAAGGCAGTAGCCGCCATAGCCGAAGCTTGGGTTGTTATAGTGAGTGCCGATGCGAGGGTCAAGTCCCACTCCTTCAATTATTGCTTTTGAATCGAGGCCTTTTATCTCTGCATAGGTGTCAAGTTCATTGAAATAAGACACGCGAAGGGCGAGATAGGTGTTGGCAAAAAGTTTCACCGCCTCGGCCTCTTTCAGGCTCATAAACAGCGTAGGGACATCCTTTTTAATTGCCCCCTGCTGAAGAAGCGAGGCAAAAGTGTGTGCCGCATCTTCAAGATGGTTGCCGGCTATTGCACGAATGGCACGATTCTCCTCCTCAAACTCGGGAAGGTCGATGATTTTAGGGAAGCCTACTATAATACGTGAAGGATAAAGATTGTCATAGAGAGCCTTGCTTTCACGAAGGAATTCGGGCGAGAAAAGAAGGCGGAGTTTGGCGGATGAATCCTTGTGTTCAGCTTCGAATCTGCGAGCGTATTTTACATAGAGACTGCGACAGTAACCCACCGGTATTGTGGACTTTACGACTATGGTAGCCTTTGAATCCACGCTCAGCGCAAGGTCGATAACATCTTCCACATTATGAGTGTCGAAGAAGTTCTTTTGGGAGTCATAATTGGTAGGAACTGCTATGACGATGAAGTCAGCGTCACGATAGGCAGAAGCCCCATCGAGAGTCGCTTTCAGGTTCAATTTCACAGGCTCTCCGTCTGCGTCCCGACCGGAAAGATATTTCTCGAGATATTCGTCCTGAATCGGAGACTTTCCGCTGTTTATAAGGTCAACTTTGTCAGGAACGACATCCACTGCCGTAACTTCATTATGCTGAGAAAGGAGGGTGGCTATCGAAAGTCCCACATAGCCTGTTCCCGCTACCGCTATCTTCATATTATTCGTTATATCCTTTAGGGTTGTTTTTCTGGAAATTCCAACTATCGCGACACATATCTTCTATTCCGTAGATTGCCTCCCAGCCAAGTTCCGCCTTTGCCTTTGCAGGATTGCAGAAACAAGTGGCAATATCGCCGGGACGGCGGGGCTGAATTGTGTATGGCACCTTCACGCCATTTGCCTTTTCAAAAGCCTTCACCACATCAAGAACAGAATATCCGTGACCCGTGCCGAGGTTATATATTGCAAGGCCGCAGTCCCGCTGTATGGCCTTGAGAGCCGCCACGTGCCCTCTGGCAAGATCCACCACGTGGATGTAATCCCTCACTCCCGTGCCATCGTATGTCGGATAGTCGTTGCCGAAAACGCCGAGAGACTCTCTTATGCCTATTGCCGTCTGGGTGATGTAAGGCATAAGATTGTTCGGAATGCCGTTGGGGTTTTCGCCGATGAGACCACTCTTATGGGCGCCAATAGGGTTAAAATACCTCAGCAGAACGACATTCCACTCGGGGTCTGCCTTCTGCACATCTGTCAGCACCTCCTCAAGCATAGACTTGGTCTGACCGTACGGATTGGTGCAATGCCCCTTCGGACAATCTTCCTTGATTGGAATTATCTTGGGGTCACCATAGACAGTGGCAGAACTTGAGAAAATTATATTCTTGCATCCGTTTTCACGCATAGCCTTCAGCAGAACAAAGGTGGCGTTCATATTGTTCTCGTAGTATTCGAGAGGCTTGGTGCAACTCTCCCCAACAGCCTTGAGTCCGGCAAAGTGGATTACCGCATCTATTCTGTTGGCCTTGAATATCTCGTCCATAGCCTTGAAATCACGCACATCAGCCTCAACAAAAGGCACATTGCATCCGATTATCTTTTCCACCCTCCTTATCGCCTCATACTGAGAGTTTACTAAATTATCGACCACAACAACGCTGTGGCCCGCTTCGTGAAGTTCTACTATGGTATGGCTGCCGATGAAGCCGGCGCCGCCTGTAAGCAAAATGTTCATTTCAAAACTATTTTACCTGTCCGGTGTATTCCGGAACAAAATTCTTAAGTTCATCAATAAGAGACGGGATATTCACATCCCAGGCAAGAGTTCTCATCGTTTCCATTGCCTTGAGAATGTCCTCCCAAGAGTAATTTTCGCGAGTTTTGGCAATACGGATTTTCTCGTGGTCGGTAGGTATGGTGTTCTCCTTGTCGGAAAGCACCTCCTCGTAGAGTTTCTCGCCAGGACGCAGGCCTGTGAACACAATCGGTATTTCCGAATAAGGTCTATAGCCCGCAAGTTCTATCATTCTTTCTGCGAGAGTGACGATTTTTACTGCCTCGCCCATATCAAAGACGCAAATTTTGTTTTCAGAAGGCAGAATTGCAGCCTCCATCACAAGACGGCACGCCTCCGGTATGGTCATAAAGAAACGATTGATTTCGGGATGAGTGACAGTTACCGGACCTCCCCTTTCTATCTGCTCGCGGAAACGAGGAATCACGCTGCCGTTGCTGCCGAGTACATTGCCAAAGCGTGTTGTGACAAACTTGGTCCTGCCTTCAAGGTGGCCCGCCTCGATTTCAAGACCGAGCCTCTGGACGTAGATTTCGGCGACACGCTTTGTGCAACCCATGACACTCGTAGGATTGACAGCTTTGTCGGTAGAAATCATCACCATCTTCTCAACTCCGTATTCCAGACACTTGTCGGCCACATTTTTCGAACCGAAACAGTTCACGAGCACAGCCTCGCAAGGATTTTCCTCCATAAGCGGAACGTGCTTGTAAGCAGCGGCGTGGAATACAACCTGAGGCTTATATCTGCTGAATGCAAAATCGAGTCTCGAAGACTGTCTCACATCGCCTATTACAGGCACGAACTGAAGATTCTTGAAACGATCCTCGAGTTCCAGACGGAGGTTGTGCATCGGGGTTTCAGCATTGTCGAAAAGAATTATTCTTTCCACTCCGAAGGTCGCTATCTGACGCACAAGTTCGCTGCCTATGCTGCCTGCCGCACCTGTGACCATAACGGTCTTGCCTGCGAGATATTCAGTGATTTTATCTGTCGATATCTTGATTTCTTCCCTTCCGAGAAGGTCTTCAATCTTGATTGCACGCACGCTGTTTGAGACAAATGCTTCTGTGGCGTCCTCAATCTCGGGGGCTATGAAGGTGCTAAGTCCTATGTGCTTCGCGTATGACACGAGACCGTCCTTTTCGCTTCTTGCAGTATCCCGGCCAACGAAAATCACGCCCTTGACCTCAAGTTTCACGGCCACCTCCATCAGTTTCTTCTCGCTTCCGACATAGTAACTCGGCACACTTTTGATTGTCTGGGGAACGGTCTGATATTCCGGCATGCTGCTGAAGCCCATACCCACAACCCTGTATTGAGGAGAATCCTGAAGACGCTCAATCATTGCCGCTCCGTTGCCCACCTTTTTTGAGACCACAAGTACGCTCATCCTCTTTTCCTTATCCTCGAGCCTCGACATCATAAAGTCATAGACGGCTATCATCGTAACCCTGAGAATAATGAGCAGAATAAAGGTGAGAGCTCCATCTATGAAGGCCATGAACGGCATTCTGAAACTCTGTACGGGATAGTTCGGCACAAGATAACCGAAAGGCAGAAGGAAGAGGAGTTTACCCACTGAAGCAAGGAAGAGGGCTGCGATGTCCCTGAGTGTGGAGTGGCGGATTGTAGCCCTGTAAGTGCCTATAAAATAGAACAATATAAGTTCTCCTATCATTCCGACGAGAGCCCACAGGAAATAGGCTATCGATGGAAAAGACTCGATGGGATAGAAGAAGTGAGAGGAAAGAAGCGCCAACACCGAAGCCACGGTGCTCATAGTAATGTCGGCAACCAATATGATGTAGATGTTTACATATCGGTTTCCTGATACTTTCTTCAAATAATTATACAGCTTCGACATAGGAGTGCGGTTTGCGTGACCCCATGCAGATTCGAACTGCAACCGTCAGAACCGGAATCTGAAATTCTATCCATTAAACTATGGGGCCGAACTTTCCGCAAAGTTACAAAATTTTTTCACTAAAGATAATCTTTAGAAGGGTCAAGATTGGCGAAAATTTACTAACTTTGTAGGCTTTAACGTATATGTACGCGCACATGAAGAGAGCATATCTTTTTCCGGGACAGGGAGCACAATTCCAAGGCATGGGCAAAGACCTTTATGAGGCCTCGCCCAAGGCACGCCAGTTATTCATGGAAGCGGATTCCGTGCTTGGATACAGCATAACCGACATAATGTTCAATCGCTCCGAGGAAGAACTCAAGCAAACGAAGGCAACCCAGCCTGCAGTTTTTGTCCACTCCCTCGCGAATGCCCTCTGCAATGGTTACGGCAAGGCGGATATGGTTGCAGGACACTCCCTCGGCGAATTTTCGGCCTTGTGCTACTGTGGAGTTCTCGATTTTGAGGATGCCCTACGGCTTGTCTACGCCAGGGCTATGGCAATGCAGAAATGCTGCGAAAACGAGCCCGGCACAATGGCGGCAGTCCTTGCTCTCGACGAAGAAAATATCAAGACCATCTGTGCCGAAGCCTCTGAGGCAACAGGCAAATCTGTGATTATGGCGAACCTCAACGCGCCTCAGCAGATTGTGATTTCCGGTGATACGGAAGCGGTGGCGCTGGCTTGCGAGAAGTGCAGGGAAGCAGGTGCAAAAAGGGCAGTTACACTTCCTGTCGGCGGAGCATTTCACTCCCCTCTTATGGAAGACGCCCGCTCAAGCCTTGCTTCAGCCATTGAAAAGACAGAGTTCAAAACTCCGTTCTGCCCTATCTACCAGAATGTCGACGGACTTCCCCACACTGACCCGGAGGAAATCAAGGCAAACCTTCTCAAGCAACTCACAAGCCCTGTGCAGTGGATAAAGACCATTCAGGGAATGTATGCCGACGGAGCTGCGGAATTCATCGAGTTCGGCCCGGGAAATGTGCTTCAGGGACTCGTAAAGAGGATAGTTCCTTCTGGCGAGAACATTATCATACGCTCAGCGAATATCGTATAGTACATCATAAAAATTCAAATACTTAAAATAAATGGCAAACGAAAAGAAATTCATCACATGTGACGGCAACTATGCAGCAGCGCATATAGCCTATCTGTTCAGTGAGAATGCTGCCATCTACCCTATCACTCCATCTTCTACGATGGCGGAATATGTGGACGAATGGGCAGCAGCAGGTAAGAAGAACCTCTTCGGAGAAGTTGTCAAGGTAACGGAAATGCAGAGCGAGGGCGGCGCCGCAGGTGCTGTCCACGGTATGATCAATGCCGGAGCCCTCACTTCAACCTTCACCGCTTCACAGGGCCTTCTCCTGATGATTCCAAACATGTACAAGATTGCCGGAGAAATGCTTCCTGCAGTCTTCCACGTAAGCGCCCGCACACTTGCGTCACACGCACTTTCAATCTTCGGTGACCACCAGGATGTCATGGCATGCCGCCAGACCGGTTTCGCCTTCCTTGCATCCGCTTCAGTTCAAGAGGCCCTCGACCTCGCAGCTGTGGCTCACCTTTCAACAATCAAGGCAAGCATTCCTTTCGTTCACTTCTTCGACGGCTTCCGTACTTCACACGAAATCCAGAAGATTGAACTCATCGATGAGGCAGTCCTCAAGGATATGATAAGCACAAAGGCGCTTGCAAAATTCCGTTCACGCGCACTCAATCCTGAAACTCCTGTTACAAGGGGTACGGCGCAGAACCCTGACGTGTTCTTCCAGGTTCGCGAGGCCTCAAACAGCCAGTATGAAGGTCTTGACGACATCGTGGCACGCTATATGGGCGAAATCAGCGAGGCTACAGGCCGCGAATATCGCCCTTACGACTACTATGGCGCTCCTGACGCAGAGAACATCATCATTGCAATGGGTTCAGTCACCGAGACCATCAAGGAAACCATCGACTTCCTCGCAGCGCAGGGCAAGAAGGTTGGCCTTCTCATCGTCCGCCTCTATCGTCCTTTCTCTGCAAAATATTTCCTGAAGGTGCTTCCAAAGAGCGTGAAGAGAATCGCTGTTCTCGACCGCACAAAAGAGCCGGGAGCACTCGGTGAACCTCTCTATCTCGACATCAAGGCCATTTTCCAGGGTGTTGAGAACTCTCCTCTTGTTGTGGGCGGTCGCTATGGTCTTTCTTCAAAGGACACTTCTCCTGCACAGATTATTTCTGTATATGAAAACCTTGAAGCAAAAGAGCCAAAGAACGGTTTCACCATCGGTATCGTGGATGACGTAACCTTCAAGAGCCTTCCTGCAAAGGAAGAAGTCAGCATCGTGAAGGCAGGCACTACAGAGTGCAAGTTCTACGGTCTCGGTTCTGACGGTACAGTGGGCGCAAACAAGAACACAATCAAAATTATCGGTGACCACACACCTAAATACTGCCAGGGTTATTTCGACTATGATTCAAAGAAGTCGGGCGGCTACACTTGCTCTCACCTTCGCTTTGGTGACAGCCCTATCCGTGCGCCTTATCTCGTCACAACTCCTGACTTTGTGGCTTGCCACGTGCCTTCATACCTCTACAAGTATGACGTGCTCAAGGGCATCAAGCAGAACGGTACCCTCCTCCTCAACAGCCTTTGGGACACTGAGGAGACTCTCAAGAGGATTCCTGACCACGTGAAGTCCATCATCGGCAAGAAGGACATCACCCTCTACATCATCAACGCTTCCAAGATTGCAGCCGAAATCGGTCTTGGCGGAAGGACTAACACCATCCTCCAGAGCGCATTCTTCAAAATCACCAACATCATTCCTTACGAGGAGGCTGTGGGCTATATGAAGAAGGCCATCGTGAAGAGTTATGGCAAGAAGGGCGAGAATGTCGTAAATATGAACTATGCTGCAGTTGACCGCGGTGGAGAATACATCAAGGTTGAAATTCCTGCAGACTGGAAGGACATAATTGCCAAGTTTGAGAATCCTAACAAGGATCGTCTCGCTCCTACCTTCGTCAAGGAAGTTGCAGACATCGTGAACGCTCAGGCCGGCGATACTCTCCCTGTAAGCGCATTCAAGGACAACGCTGACGGCTGGATTCCTTCAGGCACTGCCGCTTACGAAAAGCGTGGCATTGCAACCAAGGTTCCGGTTTGGGATCCTGAGACCTGTATCCAGTGCAACACCTGTGCATTTGCCTGCCCTCACGCAGCAATCCGTCCATTCGTGCTTACTGCAGAAGAGGCTCAGAAGGTTCCTGCAACCGTAAAGAAGGCTGTCGGCAAGGCTCAGCTCAAGGATTACTTCTTCGCAATGTCTGTTTCTGAAGCAGACTGTACAGGTTGCGGCAACTGCGTCGATGTATGTCTCAGCAAGGAGAAATCTCTCAAGATGGTGCCTTACGATTCAGCATCTGCAGAGCAGAAGAACTTCAACTATCTCAACGAAAAAATCGGCTACAAGGACAACATTCTTCCTAAGGCAGCCAACATAAAGAGTTCACAGCTCAGCCAGCCACTCTTCGAGTTCTCGGGAGCCTGCGCAGGTTGCGGTGAAACTCCTTACATCAAACTCCTCACCCAGCTCTTCGGAGAAAGGATGATGATTGCAAACGCCACAGGCTGTTCTTCAATCTATGGCGCTTCATTCCCTGCATCTCCATACTGCACCAACGCAGACGGCCATGGTCCCGCTTGGAGCAACTCCCTCTTCGAGGACGCAGCAGAGTTCGGTCTCGGTATGCATCTCGGATCAGACAGGATGCGCCAGAGCGTCGAGAACCTTATGAAAAAAGGCCTCGAGTGCGAATGCTGCTCAGACGACAAGAAGGCTCTCTTCCAGCAGTGGATTGACAATAAGAACAATCCTGCCATCACCCGTGAAATCTCCGACAAACTCGAAGTTCTCCTCGAAGATGGTTGCGACTGCGAAGTTTGCAAGGGCCTCAAGGAACTCAAGACCTTCATCGCCGCACGCAGCCAGTGGATATTCGGTGGCGACGGTTGGGCATACGACATCGGTTACGGCGGACTTGACCACGTCCTCGCTTCAGGTGAGAATGTGAATGTTCTCGTACTCGACACAGAGGTATATTCCAACACCGGCGGACAGTCATCCAAGTCAACTCCTGTAGGCGCCATCGCCAAATTCGCAGCATCAGGCAAGAGGGTTCGCAAGAAAGACCTCGGTATGATGGCTATGAGTTACGGCTATGTATATGTGGCACAGGTTGCAATGGGAGCAAGCAATGTTCAACTCCTCAACGCAATGAAAGAGGCTGAGGCTTATGACGGCCCATCTCTTATCATCGCATACGCACCTTGTATCAACCACGGCCTCAAGGCAGGTATGGGACTCAGCCAGAAAGAAGAGAAACTCGCCGTCGAGTGCGGTTACTGGCACCTCTACCGCTATAATCCTTCACTTATTGAACAGGGCAAGAATCCATTCTCCCTCGACAGCAAGGAGCCTGATTGGAGCAAGTTCCAGGACTTCCTCAAGGGTGAAGTTCGTTTCGCATCTCTTTACAAACTCTTCCCTGAGCAGGCAGATGAACTTCTCGCCAAGACTGAGGAATTTGCAAAGATTCGTCTCGAAACCTACAAGCGTCTTGCAAAGAACGAGTAGTTCTCTATCGAGCGCATAAATAAGAAAGGGAAGCCGTTTGGCCTCCCTTTTTTTATTGGTATTGCGACTTTCTTATTGCGGTTGCGATGCCCGCTGAGCCTCGCCTTTGCGTCGCAGCCCCCCTATTTCTCCTCGGTATAGACGCCGATTATCTTGTCTCCACGATATAGTTTAGCTGCGAGCGCCTTTACCTCCGAAGCCTTTACGGAGTTGAGATGCTCAATGTACTTGTCGTCCCATTTCTTGCCGTAGAAGACAATGTTCTGAAGACGGGTTATCCAGAATGAAGAAGAAAGAACTTGCTGCTGAATACGCATCTTGTAGCGTTTTGCAAAGTATTTCTGTGCCTCGGCAAGTTCGCTCTCCGTAGGCCCTTCTGCAGCCATCAGGGCAAGGAGATCCTTTGAATCCTGAAGGAGAATGTCCCGGAGTTCAACCCTTGTCTGGAAGTTCACACAAGAGGTGAGCAGGTATTTCTTAGTCTTGTTCTTGGAGTTGAGCACAGGATATTTGTCGGTCTTGAACGATACGGTGTAGGTGCCTCCACGCTCCTCCCTTATCTGATTGAGGTAGCGTGCGCTCATAATGTAGTCGAGTATCTCGATAATGACATCTGTCTTAGGGCAAGCGCAGGAAGAAGTAACGGAGTTGTATGAAATATAACTGAGGGGAACCTTCTTTGCAGGCTTCTTGATGTCGATGGTGGCAGAAGATTTTATATCCGGCACGAGGGCAGCTTTTGGCACTGCGGGACCTGATTTTGCAGGAATGGAAGCAATATATTTGCATACGCAGTCCTTTACAGTTTCCTCGTCATAGTCACTCGCGATAAACACCTTCATTCCCGAAATGTCTCCAAATGCACGGTTGAAGCAGTCCTCGACAAAGGCAAGGTCAACGGCCTCAACTGACGCGGTGTCGAGATCGACTCCACGCATAGGCGAATAAGGAAGAAGAATTGCATTAACGCTGTCGGCGAACTCCTGCATAGGTTGTTTAGGCTCGGAGATTGACTTGAGAGACTGGCGTATGCTCCTCTTCAATTCCTTGTCAGTGCCGAAATAAGGCTCGGTAAGCTGGATATTGCCCACCTTGAACGCATCCTCAAGTTTCGGTCCCGTAATAACGACGCTTGAATAAGCAGACGAAACGGAAATGATGTTGTTGATTCCAAGGAGTGCAGGTTGCTGGCTCAAGGCCGCTTTTTCCATTCCCCTGAGGCTCGTCATCCTTCTCATATAACTGAGCGCGTAAGATGCCTTAGCCTTGTTTGAGAGGTCTATGGCATTGTAGCCTCCGTTCTCGAATATGTACTCGATACGGATTCTGTTCGCCTTTTTGAGTGATTCGCAAGGCATATAATAGACCTCCGCGCCATTTGAAAGTTTCCAAACCCTCGCATTCTTGTCTTCCTTGAGCCTGCTTTCTGAAACTATTGTTCCTGCAGGAAGGTTCACATCTATTGAAAGATTGTTGAAAGTAAATTCCTTAGGCTGAATAGGGGCATTCTTGAGAGAGTCAAGAAGGAAGAGACAGCGCTCTTTGGTGATTGCCGATGACACTTCCTCCGAATTGAGTCCGCAAGCATAGGCTCCCGGAGTCGAGAAAAGTTTCCGGGCGTAGGCCTCAACCTCTTCCCTGGTTATTGAGCTGAGGACATTCTGCTGAATTTCCTTGAGTTGAGAAGAGTGGATGCAAGGAAGACCATTAAGGAAGTGGCCAAGACAAACCTTTACCAATTCGCCATTTGTCTCCTTGTCGCCACCTTCGTTGAGACGATAGCGTTTATATACCTCGAACCTTGCATTCTCGATTTCTTCATCACTGACGCCGTAACGCAAAAGTCTTTCAACCTCTCTCTGGCACTCTATGAAGGCGGTTTCAAGGTCAACTCCGTTTCGTGGAGATATGGTGAGCAGATTTACATAAAGATCCCTTCCCGAAGTGTTGGTTACGGAAACGGCACTCGAAAGAGGACTTCCCTCTTCCCTAACACGAGTCTTGAGACGATTGGCAAGAACTGAATTTACTGCCTGAATCGTGAACTCTTCCTTAATGGATGCAATGCTTGAGCGTTCCTTCACAGGAGGAAGAGGAAGGGTATGTATTGCCTTTACAATCTTGAAATGTATGTCCGGATCAGACATCACTGCGTATGCTACGCCCTCGCGAGGTGCAGGTGTATGGTCTTCCTTTGCACGTGCGCCTTCAGGTGAGTGAAGATCACTGAAAAGACTGCGGATTTTGCTCTCTATAATAATAGGATTTATGTCGCCTACCACTATAATAGCCTGAAGATCCGGGCGATACCAACTGTGATAGAACTCCAGCAGTTCCTTTCCGCCGGAAGAGTTGATGACATCCATATTTCCGAGGACTGTCCTGCGGCCCTGCTTTGCGTTGCCATAGATGAGTCTGTCCTGCTGATGAGCCATCCTGCTTCTCTGGTCAGCAGCCCTGATGCGCCATTCTTCGTTGATTACGCCCGCCTCAGCCTTCACTGCCGCATCTTCGCAACTTATGCCGTCCGCCCAGTCACGAATAATGAGGAGCACAGAGTCAACCAAGGCCTCGCGCGCCACAGGGACTGAGTCGATGTTATAGACAGTTTCATTTCGGGAAGTATAGGCGTTCACATTGTAGCCGAACCTCACACCGTTGCGACCGAGATAGTTGAGCATAGCCTTGTCCGGGAAATGCCTGAGGCCGTTAAAAGCCAGATGCTCGAGAAAATGTGCAAGACCGTCCTGGTTATCTTCCTCCTCGAGAGCCCCGACATTGTGGGCAATGTAGAAGTCGGCAGTTCCGGATGGATTTGCATTATGTATAATATAATAGGTAAGGCCGTTGTCGAGCCTGCCTATGATAAAGTCACTGCTTGGGGCGATGTTCTGAGAACGGAGCGAAACTCCGGAGCAAAGCACAACGCAAAGGGCCACAAGAGCCTTGTGGAGAAGATTCTTCATATTTATTATTTCTAAAAGTTGCATCCAAATGATAACATCAGGATGTTTCTCACCTTTCCTTTAAGATATTGAGGCTCAGTAACGAGGAACTTCACATTGTCGGAAAGTGAGAGAGTGAATGAGAATTTTTCTGAAACCGTTTTGTTCCAGCCAATCTTGAGAGCTACTGAACCCTGTGGAGCGGTTTCATATTCAAATTGTGGGCGGATGTAGGTGTCATACTGCTTGAGCACGGCCGAAGAGCCAGAAGCATATTGTCCGGTTTCGTATGCGGTACCTCCACCGATGAGGAAGCCCAAACGGGCATTTGTAATAAGGATTGAGGATGAACCGAGGTCGATGTTGCGCTGTCCCCAAAGAGAAAGCGATGCTGCAAGACGGTTCTGTGTATGATAGAAAGGATAGAATTGGCCTTCCATATTCCTAAGGCCGAAGTCTGCCACGGCGCCGGCGCTCCAAAGATAGATGTCGCCCGATTTCTTCCACAGGGCCTCGTAGGAGATGTTTGCCTCTATGTCGCTACGGATGAGCGATTCCCTCTGTCCCGTATAGACGACGGTGGTCACATTTGCCGAAGATGTTGTATAGGTGAACTCGTTCTTGAAGCAGTTGAGAGTAGTATATTTGCCGACTATGCCGATTCTATGGAAAGGCTCACCCGAAGCAATGTCAATCTGTCCTTTGTAGGCTATCGACATTCCATTGTGCTCGGTGAACTTAGGATCGGTCGAGCGGTTCTCTCCATAATAGCCCTCTCTTCTAAGGAAGGAAACCTCATGATCGTTCTTTACTCTCGTGCCGAAATGCAACTGGAGCGCACCTCCATAAATATAATTGACCATAGGACGAGAAGAAGAATCTCCTATGTAGTTATGAAGTCCTTCGATGGATTCGCTTATGCCTATGCCGACACCATAGTCAATGAAAGTAAAGTACTGGCGTTCATTGAAGCCAAAATTGCCACAGGTAAGACTCTCATTTGTCTTCCTGAACATGCCGGACAGACCCACGGCAAAGCTCTCAGACGGGTTGAATGTAAAGCCGAGAGAGGCCTTGAGATCCATCCAGAAATTGCGGTATCGAGGGTCCTTGCGCTTTGCCATGTTGCCACCTTCATAGTCGAAGCCTATGCCAATGGTCCACGCAGGAGCGACGGTGTAGGCGAACTTGGCATTGACTCCGTAGAGTTCTTTGACCTTGACGCCACGAGTTTCATCTGACGATTCGTAGAAATTCACGGGGTTATATGAAGGGTCCATCATGACAGGACCCCCCATATTCTGCCCGTAATTATAGTTAAAGAACATACCTCCCGAAAAGGCTACCTTGTCCGAGAGGCGTGCAAGCGTTGCCGTCGAAATCTTTGCATACACAGCCATAGGAGACTCCTGCACACCGCAAAGTGAGCCAAGAGAATTTCTGGCTGAGAGGTCGGCTGTCGATATAACCTTGCCCTGGAGTGATGCCATAGCGGCAGGATTTGAAAATCCTCTCCAAAGAAGGTTATACTCAGTCCTGTCATATCGCGTCACGGGAGCCTCTTGAGCCGCCACGGATGTGGACAAACTCAGAAGCAGCAACGCGAAAATGACGATTATGATTCGACGGATGTTCATATTTACTACTTGAGTGAAGAAATCTTCCTCTGGTGGAAGTCTGTTGCAGTGTTTTGTGTCTCAGAGTAGATGATGTGAGCGCCTGCCTTGATAGAAGCCTCTGCATCGATGCCTGAAGGGTCGGTCGTACCTGTACCTTCCACAACTTTGTCAGTACCCAAAGAGTAACCGTAAACAATCTTGCCTTCATTTTCAGGAAGAGCCTCAGTAGCTTCCTTGTCAACGTTACGATAGATGGTGTAGCCCTGGCTACCTGTAACTGCAACATAACCCGAGTTAAGACAAGCAGGGAAACGAGGTGTGCTGGAAGCCACGTTTGCTGCTCCCCAACCTTCAATTACATCAAGAATACAGTCGAAAGGAATCTTGATTGCATTCATAGCAGCGCTTGCTCCCCCAGTATGGTCATAAGCCTCAGCATTCTTTGAAAGAGCCTCAACCTGGGAAATTCCCATCTTGAAGATGAAGATGCCCGGCTGAGATTGGTGGACTGGCCAAGCATTACCCATACCGAATACGTATGTTTTTAAATAATGGCTTGCAGGAATACTTGAATCAGGTGCAGGATATTTACTTGCATTATTGTAACCTGAATCCGGGTCATAGAAACAGAAGTCAGCCTTGCTGAGATTAACCGAGTTTTTATATGTCTGAGTATGGTCAATTGCACCGGTAATGGCAATCACAATCTGAGAATAAGGGGCAATTTCCACATCAGTGTTGAACCACCATACGGAATAAAGTGCAGGCATCCAGCCTTCCTTCTCATAAATATACTCGCCCTCAACGATGTACTTGTTTGAGCCTGTAGCTGAAATAGGTGCTGGAATTGCAAAGCAAACATCAGTTGCATCGACATTCAGCTCTGAGTTGTTGTAAAGGATGATGTATGCATCGTTAGCATAAGATCCGGAACCATCATCTTTCTGACATCCGCCCACATAGAATTCCTTGATGATGATAGGGTTGAATTCAACCTCGATAAGTGGGAGAGGAACGTCGATAGTCTTACCTGCTACGACAGAAATGGCTGTCTGCGCTCCGGAATAGGTGTAATACTCTTTCTCAACCTTTACCTTGAAAGATGTGCTGGCAGCCCAATTTCCAACTGCCACCTTCTGGAATGAAGCCACACCCTTCTCGTCTGTGGTTGCCTCAAGAGTAATTACTCCGTCAGTCAAAGTGACCTTGGCATCCTTATACTCAAAGGCCTCACCATCAATCTGAAGAGCCACATTAACATTGCCTGCGTTCTTGAGAGACTTGTCGCAGGATGCAAAACCGAAAACTGCAGTAACTGCAAGAATTGCAAAAAGGATAACTTTTCTCATAATGTTTAAAATTTAATGTTTATTTATTTGATTTTAAGTCTCAATGTAAGTCCGTAGAAGAAACTTGGCACGTAGCTGGATGAAGATACGTATGTGCCTGTCTTCGTGGAATAAAGTTGTGTGTTACTTATAAAAAAGTTGTTTGCGTAGAACGAAATCGACGCTATGTTTCCTATTTCCTTTGTAACCGAGAAGTTGGCGGAGAAATACGGGCTGATATAATCTTCCTTATATGTGTAGCCGTAGGCATTGCTGATTACAAGTTTCGAAAGGTCGCTGTAGAGAGCCAGATTTCTCTTATATTCTTCGCTTGAAGTGTCACCCAAAGCGGCGAGACGTTCCATTTCAGACTTTGCATGCTTTATATCCGTAAGGAAATCCCTCTGGGTCGGATCATCCCAAGTCGAGTATTTGTCCGGGAAGAGCACCGGGAAGCCTTCGCCATCATAAACCGAACGATCAGGGTCGTAGGACAAAAAGTTACCCTTATCCTT
>JABUTT010000223.1 GCA_021443515.1 Bacteroidales bacterium | reverse complement strand
ATGAAGAAACTTGTAATACTCGGAGGAGGTGAAACCGGAGTAGGTTCAGCCATTCTCGCAGTCAAAAAAGGATATGACACCTTCCTGAGCGATGGAAGGAAGATAGCCGACAAATATGCAGCCATTCTCAAAGAATACAACATACCTTACGAGGAAGGCGGCCACACTGAAGAAAAAATTCTTTGTGCGGATGAAATAATCAAGAGTCCCGGCATTCCTCCAACCATTCCTGTAGTCCAAAAGGCCATCGAAAAAGGCATTCACTTCATCTCGGAAATTGAATTTGCGGGCCGTTTTGACGATGCCTTCAAAATCTGCATTACAGGCTCCAACGGCAAGACTACCACCACCTCCCTCATCCATTACATCCTCACCCTCGCAGGTTTTGATGCAGGTCTCGGAGGAAACATAGGCATAAGTTACGCCCGCCAGGTGGCTGAGCAGCACCACAAATACTATGTCCTCGAAATCAGCAGTTTTCAGTTGGACCACATGTATGACTATAAGTGCGACATAGCCGTGCTCACAAACGTCACCCCCGACCATCTTGACCGCTACGACCACAAGATGGAGAACTACACCGCGGCAAAATTCCGCATAACCCAAAATATGGGTCCTAAAGAGACCTTCATCTGTTTTGCTGACGACAAGGAAACCGCAGGTTATATGGCAAAACATAAGATAGAGGCGGGGACTATAGCCTTTACCGAGGCTGAGGCTATCGAATTTGCCGCGACACACACTCTCTCTCTTCAGGGAAAGCACAATGCCTACAACTCCTACGCAGCCTATCTTGCCTGCAAGGCTGCTGGCGTGAGTGAAGACAAGATACTCGAGGGTCTCGCAACCTTCCGGGCAGTGGAACACAGACTCGAGAAAGTTGCGGAAAAGGACGGAGTTCTTTACATCAATGACTCCAAGGCCACGAATATTGACGCAGCCTACTATGCTCTCGAATGTCAAACAAGACCTGTAGTTTGGATAGTTGGAGGAACAGACAAAGGCAATGATTACAGCACCCTCGCCCACTTCGTAAAGGAGAAGGTGAAAGCCATTGTATGCCTCGGAGTTGACAACAGCAAAATCCACGCAGCATACGAAAGTCTCGTGCCAATCACAGATAGCCTGAGCGCAGAGGAATGTGTGAAGAAATGCTCTGAAATAGCAACCGAAGGAGATGTAGTCCTTCTAAGCCCTTGTTGTGCAAGTTTCGACCTGTTCAAGAACTATGAGGACAGGGGAAGACAATTCAAGGAAGCCGTCCGTAACTTATAAAAACACTGATAATGTCTTTGACCGATAACATAAAGAAGTGGTATAAAAGCATAGAGGGAGACAAGGTCATATTTCTTATCTTCTTCTTTCTCACGGCATTGTCCGTCGTGCTTGTGCTTTCATCCACAAGTCTCGAAAAGGATGTGGTAAGCGGAACCTCCAATCGCTTCGAGATATTCAAAGACCAAATTGTGGGAGTTATATTGGGATTCTTTTGTTTATTCATAATCTATAAATGCATCCCTACGGAGTTCTTCAGAAAATTAGGCATACCTGCCCTCCTTGTAAGCCTTTTCTTCAGCGGAATGTTGTTCCAAGGCCATTTTACGGGCTGGCTGGTAGATAGCAAAAGCGAGCCTCGTGCAGTCCACATAGGTATTTCTATCTTCGTGTGTGAAGTATTGAAAGTGAGCCTGCTGTACTATCTCGCGTGGGCATTGGAACGCTATACCCACAAGAAAACAAGCCTTATCAATTGGTGGGCCTCCCGCTCAGAAAAGGGAACGACGATCCACAAGATACTCTCGAGCGGACTTTTCAAAAGAACCTTGATGTTCTATCTGCCCATCCTGTTTTGTTGCGGCTGCCTTGCAATAGGAGGAACATCCAGCGCCCTTATACTTGGCTTCATGTGCTATCTTGTGCTGTGTCTGGGACTTGAGGGGGGAAATTTATTCAAATTATTAGGGCTTATTGTTGCTTTTATTATTTTGGCATTCGGACTCATTATGATTATCCCTGAAAGTTCTCTTCCAAGCGACAGCAGACTTCCTACCATAAAAGTCCGTATGAAACAGGCCTTCAACAAAGAGGAAATAGACCTTAGAACATTGCACGGAGATGAGTATAAAGAAGAACTGAGATACCTCCAGCAGATAGAGGGATGTAAAATAGCAATTCAGAATGGTGGCTTCATCGGACGGGGTACCGGTAACAGCCAGCAGAAATATGTCGTGCCGGTGATTTATGCCGACTATGTCTTCAGTTTTATATGTGAAGAATACGGACTTTTGGGAGCCTTCTTCGTTATATTTGCATATCTTACAATTTTGGCGAGGGGAAGAATTATAGCAAGAGGCCTGAAAAAAGATAGTTTTGAACAACTTGTCTTTGTCGCTCTTGTGGTAATGATTACGCTTCAGGCCTTTTTTCATATTGCCATAAACCTTGACCTTGGACCTACAACGGGACAGAATCTTCCTCTTCTGAGTTACGGAAAGAGTGCCTTTGTCTGTATGAGCATAGCCTTCGGCATCATACTTAACCTCAGCAAAGAGGCTGCAAGGGCTGTGCAGAGGGAAATCGCAGAAGCGGCTCCTATCGTGGCGCACACAGAACACTTCTCAGAGGAAACCCAGGACACAATCAATGACCTAAATGACTTTTCAAATGACGAAATAATATGAAACCAATAAGAGCAATAATAAGCGGTGGCGGTACGGGAGGACATATCTTCCCTGCACTCAGCATAGCCGCGGGCCTGAAAGCGGCAAATCCCGAAACAGAGATTCTCTTCATCGGAGCGAACAATAGGATGGAGATGGAGAAAGTGCCTGCTGCGGGCTATAAAATCATAGGTCTGGATGTGGCGGGACTCCTCAGGAGGATCACTTTTGAAAATCTAAAAGTGCCTTTCAAGGTAATCAAGAGCATAAGAAGTGCAAAAAGGATAATCAAAGAGTTCAAACCCGACATAGTGATAGGTGTGGGCGGATATGTGAGCGCACCCGTGCTTTATGCGGCAACCATTCTTCACATCCCTACACTCATTCAGGAGCAGAACGGCTTTGCAGGTCTTACCAACAGAATTCTCGGCAAGAGGGTGGATTGTATCTGCGTGGCATACGACGGCCTCGAGAGGTTCTTCCCTAAAGAAAAAATCGTGTTCTCAGGCAACCCTACCCGAAGCAACATCGTAAAATGCACTCCGCAAATGCACGATGAAGGCCTTGAATTCTACGGCCTCGACAAAGACAAGAAGCATATTTTCGTAGTGGGAGGAAGCCTCGGTTGCAGAACCCTCAATACCTTTATGCAAGCCTGGATTACAGACGGCATTCCTGATGGTATTCAGATAATCTGGCAGTGCGGAAAGAAGGCAATAGACGAAATGGAATCCTTCGTGGGCTCTCATCCAGAGGTTTCGGGAAAGGTCCTTTGCACCGATTTCATTGCACGAATGGATCTTGCGTATGCAGTCAGCGACCTCGTGGTTTCAAGAAGCGGAGCAAGCAGTATAAGCGAACTCTGCATCGCAGGTTGCTCAACCATCTTCGTTCCGAGCAAGAACGTGACCGAAGACCACCAGAGACATAATGCCATGGCCCTCGTAAACAAGGGTGCGGCAAAAATCGTCCTCGACGATGATGTCCCCGAGAAACTCCGTCCGCTCATACTTGAAACCCTCGCAGACGAAGAAGGACTCGCAAAGCTCAGGGAAAACATCCTGAAACTTTCAAAGACTGATTCAGTGGAAATTATAATTAACGAAATCTATAAACTGGTAAAATGAAAAACGTATATCTCTTAGGCATAGGCGGTATCGGTATGAGCGCCATTGCAAGATATTATAATGCAAAAGGATACAAGGTCAGCGGTTATGACAAGGTGGCAAGCAAACTCACTGCCGAACTTGAATCGGAAGGCATAACCATTCACTATGAAGACCGTCCCGACCTCATGCCTGATGCGAAAGATACATTCCTTGTGGTCTATACTCCTGCCATTGCTCCGGAAGTGAAAGAACTCCAAAAAGCCCTGGGCGGAGAGTATAAAACCATTAAACGCGGCTTTGCTCTCGGAGAAATCGCCAAGGATCAGAAATGTATAGCAATCAGCGGAAGCCACGGAAAAACCACCACTTCAACCCTCACTGCCTACATTATCCAAGAAAGCGGTATGGGCTGCAACGCCTTTTTGGGTGGCATATCGAAGAACTACAACAGCAACCTCTTCCTGAGTCCGACGAAAACCATAGTTGCAGAGGCTGACGAGTTTGACCGCGCCTTCCTACAACTCTTTCCTTCCATCGCCGTGATTACCTATATGGATGCCGACCACCTCGACGTTTTCGGAGATATTGAGCATCTTGTTGAGGCCTTCAAGGCTTTTGCTTCGCAGGTAAGCGACTTCCTCATAGTGAAGAAGGGACTGGACATTACCTCGAAAGACACCAAGGCGAAAATTTACACCTACGCGACAGATGACCCTGAGGCTGATTTTCATGCAGAAAACATCAGGAAGGATGAATGTGGCTATTTTATTTATGACCTCGCAAGTCCCTTCGGCCCGATTAAGGACATCAAGGTCGGTGTTATCGGCAAGACCAATATCGAGAACAGCATTGCCGCAGCAGCATCTTGCCTTTGCCACGGAGTGCCTAAAGATGCCATCCGCAGCGCAATCGGCTCATTCAAAGGTGCAAAGAGACGCTTCGACATCCACCTCAACACCCCTCACCTCACCTACATAGACGATTATGGTCATCATCCCGAGGAAATTTCTTCTGCAATAAAAAGCATCAAGGAGGTTTTTGAAGGAAGAAAACTTACCGCCATATTCCAGCCTGCCCTCTACACAAGGACGAGGGATTTCTACAAAGATTTTGCAAAGTCTCTGAGTAAAGCCGATGCCCTGATACTTTTGGATGTTTATGGTTCGAGGGAAAAGCCTATTCCGGGCATATCTTCCGAGATAATTTTTGAGAATGTTACAATAGATGACAAAGTCCTTATTCGTAAAGAAGAACTTTTGGATTATCTTTGTAAACTTGACGATATAGATGTGCTCGTGACCTTTGGTTCGGGAAACATATCCAATTTCGCAGACCCTATAACCAAACTGCTTGAAGAAAGGTTATGAAAAAGAATGTGACCGCCATAATATTGTACTCACTGGCCGCCGCTATTGTGGTGGCAGCATACGTTATGGCCGTCATATCCGGACAGAAAAAGGCTGAGGAAGCAGTAATAAAGGAAATTAAGTTCATCGTGGATGAGACCACAACAGCCTATGCTGACGCATCGGTACTTGCGGACTGTTCTCTCCCATATTACAAACCTTATCTTGGAGCATCCTCAACAAAGGCAGATTTGCAAAGTCTTGAGGAAAGACTCAAGTACCACGAAAGGATGGAAAACTGCGAATGTTATCTCCAAAGGGACAGCATTCTCATAATCAAACTCGAACCTTCGGAAGTCATTCTTGATTTTTGTGAGTCCAAGGATGGGGCGAAACATTATTATATCAGCCCTGAGGGAAAGGTTTTCTCGGGAAACGAAGAGGACTATGTCATAGTCAACCGGGCTCCCTTGAAGGTTTATGGGTCTGCACCTCTTGACGATTTCGGATGGATAAAGAAGATGATTTCCTTCTCCAAAGCCATTTTCAAGGACGAGGTCCTCTCAAACAACATAGAGTCTCTGAATGTGCTTGCGGACGGAAGCCTGACATTTAACCAGAAAGATTGCGACACTGTGATTATTTTCGGGAATTTTATAGGAAGGAAAGTAAAGATAGAGAGATATAAGAGGTATCTTTCGACCTTACGCAATACCGAGTTAAACTACAAAAGTGTAGATATCCGCTATGCCAACCAGTTGGTGTGCAAGCGATAAAAATTTGAATTGAAATAAAAACGATATACACAAATGAAAGAACAGTACATAGCAGCCGTGGACTTCGGAAGCAGCAAGACAGCCCTCGCCGTTGTGAAGGTTGAAGGCAACAATGCGACCTTGGTCTTCTTCAACACGAAAGATTCCGGCACGTCTATCCGCCACAGTGCGATAGCGAACACTACCAAGGTGTCTCAAAACATCAAGGACCTGGTGAAAGAGGCAGAAGACAACCTTGGCATTCATATCCCCCTCCTCCTGACCAGTTATCCTAAATACTATATCCGCCTTGAAAAAAATCAGGGAGAGATTAAAAGAGAAAAACCAGAAGAGGGCATAACAAAGGAGGAAATTGAAGAAATCAAGAGCGAAGCAATGTACAACTATCCTCTCGAGGACACTGAAAAGGAAAACGTCATCGGAGCAGTTGCCCAGAGTTTCAGCATAGATTATGATATGAATGTTCCCGAAAGCAACATCATCGGAGTGGATGGCACGGCGCTCAAGGGAAATTTCAGCATCTTCATAGGAAAGAAAAATGACTCTGTCCGCATTGACAATGCAATTAAAAATATTGGAATCGATATGGACGACAAATGTTTTTCTGCTTCCTGGGTTGCAGACGCCGTGCTTACGGACAATGAGAAAAAGACCGGTGTCGCCCTTATCGATTTTGGAGGTGGCGCGACTTCTGTCACAATTTACTGCGACGAGGTGCTCAGACACTATGCTTCAATTCCTTTTGGAGGAAAGAACATTACGCGAGACATTGCTTCCGAATGTGGAATTGACGACGAACTTGCTGAAGAGATCAAACTCCAGTATGGAGGATGCATCGTAGCCAGAATGCAGAATCTTGCAGAAAAGACTCTCAGAATAAACTATGCAGACTCGATAAAGGAAGTAGGTATTCCTTATCTCACGGAAATCATCCAGTACAGAGTCAAGGAAATTATTGAGGCTATATGCTATGAGATAGAGTGCAGCGGCTACGCCGACAAATTACAAAACGGCGTAGTAATCACTGGAGGATGTGCCAATCTGCTTAACATCTGTGATCTCGTCAAAGAAATTAGCGGATATGAAACCAAGAGGGGATTTGACCACAAACTCAATGTAAATTACGCTGATTTTGAGTGGTTTGGAGACCTCTCCTGCTGTACGCTTTGGGGACTTTTGAATTATGCCCTTAAAAATGATGTATGCTTCTTAGCTGAAGTTGACCATGCAAAATTGGCAGAGATAAGAAAGAAAAAAGAGGAAGGTCAAGAGCCTAAGCCTGTTGAAACCCAGGAGGTTAAGCCAGTGCCTGTTGCGGAACCAAATGAAGATCCGCAACCTAAGCCTCAGCCAAAGCCGGAGCCAATTGAAGAGCCTCAGCCTGAGCCTCAACCTGTGGGGACAGACGGTGGTACTCTGTTCGGAACAGATGAGTATGAGGTTCATCGACCTGAAAAACCAAAAAAGAGTAAAAAAGTTTTAAGATGGCTTAATAAGGCAATTGACAAAGTCCAGAATGAGTTTGAGAAAGACGGAGGACTTTTTGGACCAGAAAATCAATAAGTTATGGGATTAAAGATAGTTACAAACGATATGAAGACTCCTATGAATGAGGAGCACTGTTTGATTAAAGTTGTCGGTGTGGGCGGCGGCGGATGCAATGCCGTAAATTACATGGAGAAAGTAGGTGTTGAAGGCTGCCAGTTCATAGTCTGCAACACAGATGCACAGGTACTGAACGATTCCCCTGTGGAGACTAAAATCCGTCTCGGAGGAGGTCTTGGAGCAGGAGCCCAACCTGAGATTGCACGTAACCTTACGCTCGAAAGCAGCGAAACCATAGAACGCATTCTCTTTGCGGACAAGCCTTCGATGATATTCATTACCGCAGGTATGGGAGGTGGTACCGGCACAGGTGCCAGCCCTATCATTGCTAAAATGTCCAAAGAAAAAGGCATCCTGACCGTCGGAGTCATCACAGTTCCTTTCCGCAATGAAGGTTCGGAGATTTATTCCCGTGCTGTTGACGGCATCCAACTCCTGAAGGAGAATGTTGACAGCCTCATTATCATCGACAACGAAAAACTCTACAGCAACTACGAGAACGTGCCGATTCACGAGGCTCTTCCGAAGGTTGATGAGGTACTCGCAACAGCCGTGAGGAGCGTGACGGAAATCATTTCCAAGAAAGGCCTTGAGAACGTCGATTTCAGGGATATAAGCAATATGATGAAGAGTAGCGGAATGGCTATTATCGGCACCGGAAACAGTGACAGCGAGAATCGTGTGAGAGATGCCGTTGACCAAGCCCTTTCATCTGAACTCCTTTACGATCTCGACCTTTCCACCGCAAAGAATGTTCTCGTAAACATCACTGTTCCAATGAGTCAGCAAGGATTCATTATGAAGGAACTCAAGGATGTGAACGATTATATCAAAGAGAAAACCGGAAAGGCCAACTTCTTCAAGAGAGGTATCATCCTTGACAACAGTCCGGAAAGGGGCGAAAATGTTTCCATCACCATTATTGCCACAGGCTTCAAGATGGCAAATATCTCAAACATCGTGGATATAGATGAGGGAAACCTCGTAACCATTGATAGCGATTTCAAGGCAACAAGAGTCGTTTCTCAGAGAAATTCCGTTGCCGATGAAGCAAGAACAACCATTAAAATCGGACTTTCCTCTACGTTGAACAAACGCAGATTCAACTTCAATGGCGTAAAGCCTGCCCTCTGTGTCAAAAATACAGACGACATCAGTTCTCTTGAGAATATGAGCGCAATACGCAGAAATATAAAATAACATACTATGACAAGACCAACAAGAGTAAGATTCGCACCAAGCCCTACAGGACCTCTCCACATGGGTGGTGTCAGAACCGCACTTTACAACTACCTTTTTGCAAAGAAATACAATGGCACCTTCGTTCTCCGCATAGAGGACACCGATTCCCAGCGTTTCACTCCGGGAGCAGAGGAATATATCATCGAGTCTCTCCGCTGGTGTGGCATAATGCCTACCGAAGGCGTGGATGAAAACGGAAAGGTTGTCGAAGAGGCTTCCTCTCAGCATCCGCACGCGCCTTACCGCCAGAGCCAGAGAAAGGCGATATACCGCAAATATGCCGACCAGCTCGTCGCTTCGGGCAATGCCTACTATGCCTTTGACTCGGCAGAAGAACTTGCAACCCTCCGCAGCGAGATGGAAGCAAAAGGGGAAACCTTCATCTACAACTACTCCACACGCAAAAACCTTCGCAATTCCCTCACTCTCGGCGAAGATGAGGTAAAAAGGCTGCTTGAGGAGACAAACGACTGGACAATACGTTTCAAAATGCCCGAGAACAGAGTTGTCGCTATGGACGACCTCATCAGAGGACATATCGAGGTAAACACCTCAACTCTCGACGACAAGGTACTCTACAAAAGGGCAGACGAACTTCCAACCTACCACCTTGCGAACATCGTGGATGACCATCTTATGGAAATAACCGAGGTTATTCGCGGTGAGGAGTGGCTTCCTTCCCTTCCACTTCACTACCTCCTCTATGAGGCCTTCGGATGGCAGGACACAATGCCTCGCTTTGCACATCTTTCCCTCCTGCTCAAACCTGACGGAAAGGGCAAACTTTCAAAGCGTGACGGCGATCGTCTCGGCTTCCCTGTCTTCCCTCTCAACTGGCTTTCATCTACAGGCGAAGTTTATAGCGGCTACCGTGAGAAAGGCTATTTCGCAGAGGCTTTCGTAAATCTTCTCGCCCTTCTCGGATGGAATCCGGGCAATGACCAGGAACTTTTCACTCTTGAAGAACTCACTCAGGCCTTCTCTCTCGACAGAGTGGTTATGCACGGAGCAAGGTTCAACCCTGACAAGGCAAAATGGTTCAACAAGGAATATCTCCGTAAACATTCAGATGAAAGTCTTGCAAAGGACTTTGAAGCAATACTTGAAGAAAAGGGAATCAAGGCAGACTTCGACTATGTGGTTAAGGTTGTTTCTCTTATCAAGGAACGCGCAACCTTCGTTGCAGATTTCTGGGACATTGCCTGGTACCTTTTCAAGGCTCCTTGCGAATATGTCGAAAAGGATGTCGCAAAGTTCTGGAAAGAAGAGAATTACACTCTTGCCTTCAAGGTTGCAGACTTTATCGCAGCCTTCCCTGGAGAACTTGAGAAAGAGGCTCTCGAGAGCGCTCTCGAAGAATATATCCGCGGCAACGAGTGGCCGATGGGCAAGGTTATGAACTGTCTCCGCCTCGCTCTCGTAGGTTCTTCAAGCGGACTTGGCATAGCCGATATCGTATGTCTTCTCGGTAAAGATGAGTTTGAGAGAAGAGTTGCCGCAATCAAGACGGCTCTCTGCTGATGAGTCTGCTCGAAAATTCTATTGAAAACTATCCGGAGGGAATCATCATCCCTCTGGATAAACCTTATAGATGGACATCTGCCGATGCCCTTAGGAAGTTGAAGTGGTATGCCTGCCATCATTTCGGCAAGAAAAATCTCAAAGTTGGACACGCAGGCACTCTCGATCCTCTTGCCACAGGCCTGCTTCTCATCTGCATAGGCCCTGCCACGAGAAAAGCCGAACTCCTCCAGGCCTCCGACAAGGAATATGTTGCAACCGTATGCTTCGGTGCCACAACCCCGTCCTACGACCTTGAAAAGGACATAGATGAGACCTATCCCTACGACCACATTACGGGAGACTCCATAAGAGAAATGCTCAAGGGATTCATTGGGGAACAGGAGCAGGTCGCACCTCTTTTCAGTGCAAAGCAGATTGACGGAAAGAGAGCCTACGAATTGGCGAGAAGCCTATATAGAAAAGGAGGAAACCTTGATGAAGAAGCAGATAAAATTCTAAATCGTCAGAAAATCTGCATAAACTCCCTGGAACTTCTCGAATTTGCACCTCACGGCTTTGGCTATGAGCCGGCACTTACACCTTCAGGACTTGGCCGCAATTCCGATACAAAGAGCGAAAACACCGCCTCAGCTACAAGCGATGCCGCTACAAACTCTGATGGCACCGCTTCCACAAAGCCTTCCGAGCGAATAAATGTTTCACATTTTGCCGAGCGCGGGTTGCCGGAAGCAAAGATCAAGGTCAGCTGCACCAAAGGAACGTACATCCGTGCCCTTGCACGCGACTGGGGCGAGGCGCTCGGCAGCGGAGCCTTCCTGTCGGGGCTCCGCCGCACTCAGAACGGAGGCTTTGACATCGCAGACGCCCTCACAATAGAAGAAGCGCTGAATCTTTTCGACCCAACGCTCCATCCTATTCTTTAGAAGCGAGCCCGCTCCTATTTTGCGATATTTCTACCCTACGAATTTCTTGAGACGCCCCAGAGCCTCAGCAAGAACGCTGCGCGGACAAGCGAGATTCACACGGATAAAATCGTCGTTTCCATACATTCCACCCGGGTTGAAGCGAACCTTTCCTGCCTCAAGCAGTTTGTCGCAGAAGGCTGTTGCATTCTCCCAGCAAACCTCTCCTTCAGTCTTGCTTCCGACCTTAACCCAGGCCAGGTAGGTACCCTCCATCTCGGCCACAGGGAACTGTGGAAGTTCTTTTGCGAAGAAATCGCGGAGAAATTTGTAGTTGGCCTCAATATATGAGAGCATTTCTTCAAGCCAGTCCTCACTTTCGTTATAGGCTGCAATAAGAGCCTCAAGTCCGAAAGGATTCATGTTTGAAACCTCATAATGTTTCACTGAACGCTCTACAATGGCTTTCAAGTCCGGATTAGGAACTATGATATTTGCTGTCCTGAGTCCTCCAAGATTAAATGACTTTGAAGCGGAAGTGAAGAATATGCTTTTGGATTCGAACTCTTCTCCGAGAGTTGCAAAAGGAGTATATTTCTTGCCCGAAAAAGCGAAGTCGCAATAAATTTCGTCTGAAATCACGGTGACATTATGCTTGAAGCAGATTTCGCCCATCTTGCGAAGTTCTTCCTCTGTCCATACACGACCTGCAGGATTGTGAGGGTTGCAAAGCACGAAAGCCTTTACCTCAGGGTCTGACGCCTTAGCCTCAAAATCCTTAAAATCAATCTCATAGCGACCATTCTCGAATACGAGGGCATTATCTACAACTATGCAGTCGTGATACTGGATACACTCATAGAAGCCGTCATAAACAGGGCTTTGGATGAGAACCTTTCCTCCTTCCTTTGTGATTGCGCCGAGAGTGGCAGCAAGAGCGGGAACCACGCTCACCGTGTGGATTATGCTCTCCGTCTTTATTCCGTTCCAGCCGTGACGGCGTGAAAACCAGTTGATTACAGCGTCATAATATGTCTGTGGAACATTAACATAACCATAAATCGGATGATTGGCACGCTTTACTATTGCCTTATAAATGGCCGGAGCTGCCTTGAAATCCATATCGGCAATCCAAAGAGGAATCACACCCTCCTCACAAGAATCCCACTTGCGGCAATTCGTACCTCTACGGTCGATTATCTCATCAAAATTGTACTTTCCCATTATTAGTCTCTAAATAAAGGTAATCCGTTAGTCATTGAATATACCTCTGATTTTACTTCTTCTATTACTGTATTGAATGTCTCCACGCTCTCTGTGAGGGCCTCGCTCTTTCCAAGAACATAGTCTGTGCAAGGTACGGCCGCAGTAAGAACCCTGTCAATAAGTCCCGCTATGCGAACCATATCCTTTTCTTTCAGGCCCCTGGTCGTAACTGCAGGCGTTCCCACCCTGATTCCCGAGGTCAGGAAAGGCGAACGAGTGTCGAACGGAACCATATTCTTGTTCACCGTGATATGAGCCAGTCCAAGCGCCTTCTCTGCAGCCTTTCCGGGCAGAGACTCAAACTTTGAGCGAAGGTCTATGAGCAGAAGGTGATTGTCTGTTCCTCCCGAAACTATTTTGTAGCCAAGAGTTATGAATTCGTCACAGAGGGCAACCGCATTGGCCTTAACCTGCTTCTGGTAATCCACGAACTCAGGCTGGAGAGCCTCATAGAAAGAGACTGCCTTTGCTGCTATACAATGCTCAAGAGGACCGCCCTGAATCCCCGGGAAGATGCTTGAGTTAAGTATTGCAGACATCTTCTTCACTACCCCCTTAGGTGTTTTCAAGCCCCAAGGGTTATCAAAATCCTTACCCATAAGTATGACGCCTCCACGAGGTCCGCGAAGAGTCTTATGGGTAGTTGAAGTTACTATATGAGCATATTTGACAGGATTTGTAAGAAGGCCTGCCGCAATAAGGCCAGCCGTATGTGCCATGTCTATCCAAAGAATTGCACCCACCTCATCGGCAATTTTACGCATACGCTCATAGTCCCACTCGCGAGAATAAGCTGAAGCGCCTCCGATTATGAGTTTCGGACGATGCTCACGAGCCTTTGCCTCCATATCGTCGTAGTCGATGAGTCCCGTTTCCTCGCTCACTCCGTAGGACACTGCATTGTAGTTGATTCCTGACATATTGACAGGAGAACCATGTGTCAGATGACCGCCATGCGCAAGGTCAAGTCCAAGGAATGTGTCACCGGGCTTCATGCAGGCGAACATCACGGCCATATTGGCCTGAGCGCCACTGTGAGGCTGTACATTGGCATATTCCGCATCAAAAAGAGTGCAGAGACGCTCTATTGCGAGTCTTTCAATCTCGTCAACGACTTCACATCCGCCATAATAACGTGCGCCGGGATAACCTTCGGCATATTTATTGGTCAATATACTTCCGAGAGCCTTGAGAACCTCATCGGAGACATAATTTTCAGATGCAATAAGTTCAAGGCCGCCGGTTTGACGGGCTGATTCCTTGTTTATCAGGGTGGCAATTTCAAGATCCTGTTTCATAACCCACAAAGATACGGATTTTTATAAGAAGGTTTTTAAATTTGATTCAAATTTTTATTTATGGAATATGTTTGAGTATATTTGCATTCGATTGCGAAGGAGTATAGTTATGCACTATATGACAGAGCAGAGAAGACTAAGAGACCAAAAATAAACATAAAGAATTTTTGGAATTAAATTTTAAAAAACTTCTCACTTTGTACGATTAAAATTGATTACACTATGAATTATTGGGTAATTTTCATCATTCTTATGGTCATCAGCATGATTATTCAGGTCGTGCTCAAAAGCAAGTTCAACAAATATTCAAAAGTAGCCCTCCCGGGCGGACTTACCGGAGCCGATGTTGCCGCAAGAATGCTCGCAGGTGCAGGAATAAACGATGTGACCATACGTCCTACAAATGGAACTCTTACAGACTTTTATGATCCCCGCTCTAAAACAGTTAATCTGAGCGAAGGGGTATACGCAAGCAACAGCATAGCGGCGGCAGCCATTGCAGCTCACGAATGCGGACACGCAATCCAGCACAAAGTTGGCTACGGCCCTCTCCGTATGCGCAGCGCCCTCGTGCCTGTAGTGACATTTGCAAATAATATAGTGATGTGGGTATTGCTTCTCGGCATACTTCTCATCGAAGTCTTCCCGGGACTCTTCTGGGCAGGAATTGCACTCTTCGCAATGACTACCCTCTTCTCTTTCATTACCCTCCCGGTAGAAATCAATGCATCAAAGAGGGCCGTTAAATTCCTTACCGACACAGGTGTAATTTACGAAAGCCAGAGAAGTATGGCTGTAGATGCACTCAAATGGGCTGCCTACACCTACGTTATTGCAGCGCTCAGTTCTCTCGCCACACTTTTGTACTACATTAGCATAGGTAATAGCAGAAGGTAGTTATGCCCGAAAGAATTTTGATGATAGAAACTTCGACAGCGCAGCTCTCAGTGGCTCTGAGTGTCGATGGTGTTATAGTCTATTCAAGAAAAAGCACCGAAAAAAACACCCACGCAAGTCTTTGCGCCGTCTTTATCAAAGAAGCTCTTGACAGTGCAGGCATAAAAGCCGACGAACTCACATGCGTTGCAGTATGCGGAGGCCCGGGGTCATACACAGGTCTCAGGGTAGGCACAAGTTCCGCAAAAGGTATTTGCTTCGGAGCAAAAGTTAAACTTGTGGCCATACCTACTACCGATATTCTTGCGGCAGCAGCTATTGGGAGGACAAATGCGGATTTCATAATACCAATGATAGACGCGCGCAGAATGGAGGTTTACTCCGCCGTCTATTCTCCCGAAGGCAAGAAAATTTCTGACACTCAGGCTGTCATTGTTGATGCAAACAGTTACTCCGCATACAAAGGAGTCAAATGTTTCATCGGAGACGGAGCACTCAAATGCAAAGAAGTCCTTGGAGAGGACGGTAATCTCTTTATCGAAGCCTTTCCGGAAGCGGAGGATATGCTTCCCCTTGCTCAGGAAGCCATTGAAGAAGGCAGATTCGAGGATGTCGCCTACTTTGAGCCTTTCTATCTCAAGGACTTTGTAGTGACCGAATCCAAGAAAAAACTTTTCTAAACCCAGCCATACCGATATGAACCGCAAACTCCTAAACAGCGAACTTGGACGCATTTCTCAGGAAGAATACCTTGCCACGGAGGGGAGCGGACTTGCCGTCATTCTCGACAACGTACGCAGTTCCCACAATGTCGGCTCGGCATTTCGCAGCAGTGACGCCTTCAAGGTCGATAAAATCTGTCTTTGCGGTATTTGCGACACTCCCCCTTCGGCGGCCATCCACAAGTCTGCCCTCGGAGCAGAGAACAATGTGCCGTGGAAACACTATGGCACGGCTGTGGAAGCAATAGAAGAACTCCGAAGCGAAGGATACACCATTGTTTGCGTGGAGCAGACTGCGCAAAGCGTTTCTCTTGAAAAATTTGTCCCCGATGCCACAAGGAAATACGCCCTCGTGTTCGGAAACGAGGTTGAAGGCGTGGAGCAGGAAGCGGTTGACTGCAGCGACATAGCCATTGAAATTCCTCAATACGGAACAAAACATTCGCTGAATGTCTCCGTATCCATAGGAATTCTACTTTGGGCTCTGCACCGCAGTTAGAAGCTTCTTAGAGCAGTTTCTTTACAAGAGAAAACATCCTATAAGGCATATAGCGGAAGAAAGGATTGAAATGGGTGGTTGTCGTGATGACTGCCCTATAATGCGTAAAAGCATCGAAAGTGCGCTTTGAGTGATAACAGCCCATTCCGGAATTTCCCACACCTCCGAAAGGCACATTAGGATTGGTAAAATGCATAATCACATCGTTTATGCAGGCTCCGCCCGATGAGGTGTTCTCGATTACCCTCATTCCCACTTCTTCAAGACCGAAATAGTAAAGGGCCAGCGGTTTTTCACGATGTTTCACAAAGTCAATCACATCCTCAGTCGTCTTGAACGTAATCATTGGAAGCACAGGTCCGAAAATTTCTTCCTGCATCACAGGAGAGTCAAGACTGACATCTTCGAGAAGAGTCGGCTCGATATATCTGTCTTCGGGACGAACCATGCCTCCAATCAAAGCCGTGCCGCAACTCAGATAAGAAGAAACCCTGTCGAAAGCCTTCTGACTGACCATTCTCACATAGTGACGGCTCTTTGTTATATCCTTGCCGTGAAGCTCCTTCAAAGCCTTGCGATAGGCCTCTATGAACTCTGCCCTGAGGTTTTCCTGAATCAGAAGATAGTCCGGTGCAATGCAGGTCTGCCCGGCATTCAGTGTCTTACCCCAGGCTATTCTCTTTGCTGCGACAGCCACATCAGCGCCTGTATCGACTATACAAGGGCTCTTGCCTCCTAGTTCGAGAATAACAGGAGTGAGATTCCTTGCAGCCGCACTCATAACCACCTTTCCGAGAGCAGGGCTACCGGTGAAGAAAATGAGATCAAATCTCTGTTCAAGAAGTGCCGTATTCACATTCCTGTCACCCTGGACAACTGCTATATAGTTCTCGGGAAAAATTTCAGATATCATTTCCTCTATCACAGTTGAGACATTCTCAACATAAGGAGAAGGCTTGAGAATGGCGGTGCAACCTGAAGAAATCGCTCCCACAAGTGGTGTGAGGAGAAGATTTACAGGATAGTTCCACGGCGCAATTATAAGGGTGTTGCCGAGAGGTTCCTTCACAACTTTTGATTTGGAAGGAAACATTTTCAGCACCGAAGACGCCCTTTCGGGACGAGTCCACTTATGAAGATGTTTCACGTGGTCGCGAATTTCCTCCTGCACTATGCTAATTTCTGTAAGGAAGGACTCTTGCTCCGATTTATGAAGGTCTGTCCAAAGCGCCTCATAAAGCCTTTTTGAATATTTGTCGATGGCATTGCTCAAGGCATTCAATTGCTGAAGCCTGAACGAAGAGTGAAGTGTCGCCCCCGAAAGAAAAAACTCTTTCTGGGAACTCACAAGCTCCTGAATCTTTGGTATCGGTGTGTTGATTATACCCATGCTTTTTGTTTTTTAAACATATACTCGTATGTGAGGACAAGAGCAAAGAGAGCAGATGCCATTGCCGCTCCAGCCATATAACCTGCCGTAGGAGGCAGATGGAGACCACCGTTCTTTATAGGTGCAACCATGAAATAACTTACACATATAAAGGTCATAAAGCTGGCAGGGATAGACACCATCCAATGCTGCTTGCCGCTTCTTATAAGATAGGCTGTGGAACCCCAAAGCACGAGACTTGCCATTGTCTGGTTTGCAAGTCCGAAGAACTTCCATATTGTCTGGAAATCCATTTTGCAGCAGAACCAGGCTATAATAAGGACAGGTATTGTCAGAATGAAGCGATTGAGGATTTTCTTCTGGTTGAGATTGAACATATCGGCAAGATTCAACCTCAAACTGCGGAAAGCGGTGTCTCCCGAAGAAATAGGACAAATTATGACTCCGAGAACGGCTATAATTGCACCCAACTTGCCAAGCCACGACTTGCATATCATATTTACTGCGATGGCAGGAGTTACCTTCGTCAAGACTCCGTTAATCATAATGCCGTCAGTTGCAGCGCTGTTAAGTCCTTCCGGACCTCCGAAATAACTCATGGCTGCTGTCGCCCAAATCATTGCCACGCAACCTTCGGCTATCATTGCGCCATAGAAGATTGCCCTGCCATGCTTTTCATTCTTGATGCAACGAGCCATAATAGGCGCCTGAGTGCTGTGGAAACCGGAAATCGCACCGCAAGAAAGCACTATGCAGAGCATTGGTATCAATATGTTGTTTTCAGGGTCAGAGTGGAAGTTCCTCAGAGAGTCGAAGGTCAGCTCAGGCATAGTGACAGTGCCTCTGATATCCCCCACCAGCATTGCTCCACCTATACCCAAGGCCATAAAGAGCAGAAGGGCTCCAAAGAAAGGATAGATTGAACCTATGACCTTATCCACAGGTAGTACGGTTGCAAGAAAATAGTAACCGAAGATTACATAGAGCCATATTCTCCTGTCCCATCCCGTAAGTACGGCAAGGAGGTCAGTAGGGCCTGTAATAAAAGACACGCCAACGGTGAGAAGAAGGAAAAAGATGACAAAAGTCATAATTCCCTTGGCTATTCTGCCGTGATATCTGCCAATTACTTCAGGAAGATTCTTGCCGTTGCAGCGGGTTGAGAGCATACCCGAGAAATAATCGTGTACGCCTCCTGCGAATATACAACCAAAAACTATCCAGAGATAGGCTGCAGGGCCGTAAGCGGCTCCGAGAATTGCTCCGAAAATAGGACCTATGCCTGCGATATTGAGAAATTGAACCACGAAAACCTTCCAGGTAGGCATTGGCTGAAAATCAATCTTGTCTTCAAGTTCAAAAGCCGGAGTTTTCCTTTGAGGGTCGGGACCAAAATGCTTATCTACGATTTTTCCATAAAAAACATATCCGAGGATAAGCAGAATAATACTGGAGATGAAAGTAATCATAAGTAAAGTTAAATTACGATTACAAATATACAAAAAAAACTGGCGAACTTTCATTCGTCAGTTTTTATCGTGGAGGTAGTCGGATTCGAACCGGCGACCCCCTGCTTGCAAAGCAGGTGCTCTACCAGCTGAGCTATACCCCCGATGCGTTTGCAAAGATACATCAAAAAAGAATTCCTTGCAAATTTTTGTAGTCCTGAGCAGACTTGAACTGCTGACCCCTACATTATCAGTGTAGTGCTCTAACCA
>JABUTT010000162.1 GCA_021443515.1 Bacteroidales bacterium | reverse complement strand
GTTAGAGCGCATGATTCATAATCATGAGGTCCCCAGTTCAATCCTGGGTCCCGCTACAATGTAAAGAGGCATCTGATGAGGATGTCTCTTTATTTTATGTCTTCTTTTGGCTCACTATCCCTAAAAAATTACTATCTTTGCCTTCTATGCGTAAGTATGCCTGCATATTGTTGACATCTGTCATCGTCGCTTCGGGTCTTGTCTCGTGCAAGGCTCTGCAGAAGGTGTTGAGTAGGGACGAGTTGGCCGCGAGCGTGGGGGATGAACTCCTCTATCGCAGGGAGGTCGAGTCGTTGATTCCAAAGGGAGTGTCTTCGAGCGATTCCCTGAATATGGCAAGGTCTTATATCCAGGCGTGGGCGAAAGACAATATCTATATCCAGAATGCCCAGAAGTATCTTTCCAAGGCAGACCTCGATGTTACGAAAGAACTTGAGGACTACCGCAAAGGCCTTTTGAAATACCGCTATGAGCAACTTTTTGTGAACGAGCGTCTCGACACTGCCATTACGGAAGAGCAGATCCAGTCCTATTACGACCGCCACAAGGGACAGTTCATCAGTTCGGTGCCGCTTGTTAGGGCAAGGTTCCTCAGTATAGACAAGGGTGTGAAGACAATCTACAAGATGCGTCCGTTGCTCTCATCTCAGATTTTGAGCGACCTCGAAGACCTTTCTTCACAGGCCTTCGACCACGATGCCGAGTTTACCTATTTCAATGACGAGTGGATTTCGGCTGAGGTTTTTGCATCCCACTTTGATACGAATGACTATAATGCCCTCCTGCAAAGGCGTAACGGAGGATATATAGATATTACTAAAGGCAACACCAGATACATAGCATACGTCTGCGATTATCTGCCGCCTCAGAGTGTTTTACCGGTGGAAATGTGTCAGGATGAGATATGTGACCTCATTTTAAGTGAAAGAAAAAACCAGTTGCTCAATGCATTGGAACAAGACTTGCTTGAAACAGCCCGACGCACCGGCAAATATAAAATCTATTAGAAGCAGCTTCTTTGAAAAATGATGAAAAAAATTATAATCACAGTTTCAGTTATGCTTTCAGGACTCTTCCTGGGGGCTCAGTCTTACAATAACGGTCTCATCGACAAGACAGTTGCCGTAATCGGCGAGGAAATGATTATGCTTTCGACCATAGAGAGCGAAATTCAGATGATGAGGGCTCAGGGAATGAGCAGCGACCAGAATATGCGTTGCGAACTTCTTGAGCAGATTCTCGTTTCAAAACTTTTCCTCATGCAGGCGAGGGTCGATTCCCTTACGCTCAACAACGACAATGTGACGATGCAACTCAATATGCGTTTTGACCAGCTCAGAACCCAGCTTGGAGGCGACGAGGGCGTGGAGGAATACTTCGGTAAGAGCATATTCAAACTGCGTAATGAATGGAGAACCACGATGGAAGAGCAGTCCCTGACCCAGCAGATGCAGGGTGAGATTGCAAAAAAGGCCCCTGAGGCCACTCCGGAGCAGGTTGAGAAGTTTGTCAAAGAGGCTTCCGAAGAGGATTTGCCAATTGTTCCGACAAAGTATCAGTTGAGTCAAATCTGCATCTATCCTGACGTTGAGGCTGCAAAAACCGCTGTGAAAGAGCGTCTGCTTTCGCTTCGTGAGCGCATCATAAATGGTGAAAAGTTCTCGACTCTTGCCCGTCTCTATTCCGAGGACCCCGGTTCTTATCGTAAGGGTGGCGAGCTCGGTATGGCTTCAAAATCGATTTTCTGGCCGTCTTTCTCGGACGCAGCAATGAGCCTCAGGCCGGGTGTGGTTTCTCAGGTAGTTGAGACTCCGGATGGTTTCCATATTATTGAAGTGATTGAAAAGAAGGGAGATATGTTTAATGCTCGCCACATCCTCATCAAACCTAAATATACTGCTGAGGATAAGCAAAAGGCCTTCCACCTTCTCGACTCGCTCAAAACCGAACTCAATCTCGGTGCCGTTACCTTCCCGATGGCAGCGATGTACTATTCTCAGGACCCTTCAACCCGTAGCAACGGAGGTAGAATGGTGGATCCCAACACAGGCTCGGCTTTCTTCGAGGTCGATCAGATCAAGCCTGAGGACTATCGTGCAGTTCGTTATCTCAAGGAGGGCGAAATCACAAGCCCTATCGAGAGCCTCGACAATGAAGGTCGTAACGGAAACACTGTCTATAAAATTCTCAAGGTGGAAAAGGTTATTCCTGCCCATACTGCAAACTTCAAAGATGACTATGATGCCATCGTTGATATAGTAAAGCAGAAGAATGCTCAGGAGCAGATAGACAAGTTCATCGAATCCAAGATGAAGACCACCTACATCGTAATTGATCCGCTTTTCAAGAATTGTGACTTCAAGAGAGAGGGATGGAAGGAAAAATTCAGACAATAATCCTTTCGCTTTTTTTTGCGTGTTTTCTTTGTCCTAATGCCTTTTGTCAGCAGAAAAAGGATGAGGAAAGCAACATCGTACACCTTCTCAGTGCAGAGAGAGCGTCTATAGTTCAGGAAAACGGGGTGACTTACAGAAAGGTCGTGGGCTCCGCTCGCTTCCTCCACAACGACACCTACTTTCTCTGCGACACAGCCTATTGGAATGTCGAAACCAATGTCATAGACGCCTGGGGCAATGTAAGCCTGCTTCAGGATGAGACCGTCCTCACGAGCGACAAACTCATCTATCAGGTTGATTCCTCCCTTGCAATGTTCCGCGGAAGCCTCGTCCAGCTTCTCGACAAAGACAACAATACCCTACGTACCCGCTTCCTCGACTATCACACAGACGATTCTGTGGCGGTTTTTTCCAACGGAGCGAGTATGCGTGACAAGGACGGCCAAATCATCGAGAGCGTGGATGGAATGTATGAGTCAAAACTCCATCTCTTTACATTCTACACGGATGTAAATATGTTTTCCGACACCACCTTCATCCGCTCAAATCGTCTCAAATACTACTCAGACAAGAATATAGCCTATTTTGACGAGAACATAGATGCCTGGCACAGCGACAGTATGCTTGCTTCCCAAAGCGGCTACTACGACCGTGAAAACGAAATTTTCTTCTTTACGGACAAGGTTCATCTCCAGTCCCCGCAGCGTGAGGGTTGGAGCGACTCTCTCTATGTCTATCGCAAGAGCGGGGATCTTCTTATGCTCGGCAATGCCCAACTCACCAACGAAGAAAACATGACTCATGCCCTTGCAGGCAGGATAGACTACACCGACAGCACCTCATTTGTGGATATGTCGAGAGAACCTGCCATCCTTGCTGAGACAGAGCAGGACGGCAAGAAGGATACGCTCTACATGAGTGCGGTGCATTTGATTCAATACTCTGAAATAGTGGGCGATATGGCCGATTCCCTTTTCCGTGAACACGAGAAAACTAAGATAGACGAGGCCAATGTTGATCCTGTCGGCGAATATCGTATCAAGGCTGCAAAAGAGGCTGCCGAGGCTGCTGCAAAGAAGGCGGCGGAAGACCCGAACAATGCCTACAAGAACTCCAAAGCCTACAAGGAGAAGCGTGAGGCAGAGATTGCCGATTCTCTTGCCAGAGTCAGGCGTCAGGCCGATTCTCTTGCCCGTATCAAGAGGGTGGAGGATTCCCTTGCAAGAATTGCCGCGTCTGCCGATACCACTTCGCGTGCTGAAAACGCTCTTGCGGACTCTCTCGAAAATGCCTTGCCTAAGAAAGATACCCTCAAGGTCAATTTCGTAAGGGGAGTGGGCAGGGTCAAATTGTTCCGCAAAGACCTCCAGGTAGTTTGTGACTCCCTGCTTTACAACGACTATGACTCGCTTGCCCGTCTCTTTGTCGAGCCAATAATATGGAGTGAAATCAATCGTCAGTTCAATGCCGACAGTATGCAGATTGTGGTAAAAGGTGGTCACATGCATCGTTTGAACATGTTGAGCAATGCTTTTGTCCATCTTCAGGATGAGAAGGATACGTCATTCTTCAACCAAATCAGGGGCGCAGAAATGGCGGCATTTTTCGATACTACTGCCGCGCTCACACGCTATGATGCAATGGGAGATGCCACAGCTCTCTTCTACATTGAGGAAAATGATGTCATCGCCACTGCGAACAAGGTTGAGAGCAAGATGCTTTCGGCGAACTTCGTGAATGGGGAAATATCGAGAGTGCATTACTATGCCTCACCTAAGAGCGATGCCTTTCCTGTTGCCACGATGAAGTCGGAGGACAAAAGAATTAAAGGTTTTATCTGGTCTCCATCTCGCCGTCCTACCAAGCCTGAGGATGTGACCCACAGGAAGCTCCGTTCGAGTGAAAGGGCCCGTTACAACGGGGTTCAGTCTCCGCAATTCAGATACACGAACATCTTCTTCCCGGGCTACATGGCCGAAATCAACAAGCAGATAGCCATTCGTGACAGCCTGAAGAAACTCGGGCCTCAGCCTAAGGATGAACCTGTGAGCGAGGCGGAACTCGAGAGGGCGGACAGTCTTGCCTCTTCGGCGGATTCTCTCCGTCTTGCCGTAAAGGACTCTCTTATCACCGACCTTGAAGCAGAGGCTAAGGCAGAGGTAAAGGCTCCTTCAGACAGTCTTTCTGCCCCTTCAGACAGCCTTTCTGCAAAGACTGCGGCCGTTGATACGACTGCTGCCCCTGCCGGCTCTGCAAAGGATGAAATCAAGGCTCAGAAGGCTCAGGAAAGGGCAGATAAACGTGCGGCACGTCAGGCAAAGCGTGATGAGCGCTGGGCGGCCAAGGAAGCCAAGGCAAAGGCCAAGGAAGAGGCTGCAAAGCAAAGGAAGCTCGAAAAGGAGAGGGCGAAGAAACGCCGTGCCCTGAAAGATCAATGGCTTCGTGAGCAGAAAGAAAACGAGATACGCAACAAGTATCTTCTCAAGTTGAACAAGAAATCATCAAAATCTAAATAAGTATGTCACCACTCATCGTTCATTGGAATGTAGATCCGGTCATTTTCCATATTGGAGCAGTTGAAATCAGATACTATTCACTTCTTTTTGTGTCCGGTTTCATTCTCGGCTATTATATTTTCAAAGGCTATCTCAAGAGGGAAAAGATCAATCAGGATGTGCTTGATCCGCTCCTCTACAGCCTTCTTATCGCTACGATTATTGGTGCCAGACTCGGTCACTGCCTTTTCTATCAGCCGGATTACTACCTCGGTTCTTGGAGTGGTTTTTGGGAAATTTTCATGCCTTGGAAAGGAGGACTTGCCAGCCACGGAGGAGCAATAGCAATCATTTTTGCAATGATATGGTATGCTCGCAAGTATGGCAGAAAGAATGGTTTTGAATTCTGGTGGGTTATGGATCATATAGTCATTCCTACTTGCTTTGCAGGTGCAATGATTCGTCTGGGCAACCTGTTCAATTCGGAGATTTACGGCAATGTGACCTCTCTTCCATGGGGCTTCGTTTATGAACTCAACGGAGAAACCCTTCCAAAGCACCCTACCCAACTTTATGAAGCTCTCGGTTACACCATCCTTGGCGCCGTCCTCTCTTGGCTCTACTATAAGAAGGCAGACAAACTCTACCGCGGCGAGATATTCGGTATATTTTTCATCGCACTCTGGGGAATCCGTTTCCTGATAGAGTTCGTTAAGGAACCTCAGGTTATGTTTGAGCAGAATATGACCCTCAATATGGGACAGTTGCTCTCTATTCCGTTCATTATTGCAGGTATCGTCATACTCGTGGTATCCCTCATCAAGAAGAAACCTTTTCTCGCTGCTCAGGCTGTAAAATCCAAATAATGCCTCAGGATAGCAGAATAATTCTCAGCGAGGAATCGCTAAGGGAAAGAATATCCGCCATACGCAGGGAAAAGAAAATTTCCATAAGCAAGATGGCGGAGAATGTAAATATGTCCCGCAATGCCTATAGCTGCATAGAGAACGGCACTACACTGCTTTTCAATCCTGTTCTCGGCGAAATAGCAAGGGTCTTCGATATGAGCGTGGATGATATTGTATTCTATAATCCCGATGCAAAGTCCCCTTCAAAGACTCCTGCCGCATACGAACTTGAAATGAGCCGTCTCAAAGGCAATGTATCTACTCTGTGTAATCTTATTGAGCGTCTTGCTTCCCGTAGTCTCAATAAGCAGGAAAGGGACTCCCTGAGCGATATGCTGCAAAAAATCAGTGCAGAACCCGGAAGCTCTGCACTGAAATATCTCAAAAAACTCGACAAGAAGTTTTAGAATCTTAGACCGATAGTCGCGAGACAGTTGTATGCGTCTTTTCTGAGTCTAATCTCAGGAGGAGCAATACCTTCTACATAACTGCCGTAAGGAGTGTAATAGGTGTCGCGATGCCACTTGACAGTGAATGCAAGGTCGAAGTAGAACATCTTTCCAGTGTCGAAACCCAAACCTGCGCAAGCCTCGTGTGAGAATGCCTTCTCAATTCTTGTTTTCTTCTTTGTTTCCTCATTGTAAAGGTACTCCGGACAAGTCTGGAAAGCGTATCCGGCACGGATGGCAAACTGCTGTATAGGGCGGATTTCAGCGCCTAAACGCAAGGTGTGAGCTACTCCAAGATATTTTGATATGTCATTGTTTACGTCCTTGAAGTTTGTCTGGTTTGCACTCTTTCTCTCACGATATTGTGCGCGGCTGTAGTTGATGAACTCATAGTCTGCACTGATGATTGCAAAGTTTCCGAGTACGAGGGATGCGCCTGCATTAACCTTGAGAGGAGTTGAAAGTGAATATTTGTAGCCTGCTTCAGGAGTGCTTGAAGTGATGTATTCGTCTTTTCCGTCAATCTGTCTCTTGACACCCGATTTCCACTGCCAGCTGTCTACGATGTTGAGTATTGAAGGAGTCTGGATTGCTGCACCGAGACGGAGGGCTTTCACAGGAACTATGATGATGCCGAACTTTCCGTAAACGCCGGTCACTCTTGTACTGTAGAGATAGTCGAGATTGAGGTTGTCGACGAGGGTTGGGAATTCTGAACGGTTCTTTGCGATTTCCTTGAAAGAGTCGTCGTAGTTGTAGCGAACATCAGTGATACCCAGGGTTGCACCAATATAGAACATATCGTTGATGTTGGTGGCGATGTTGATTGCCATATCGAGTTTGTCGCCCGAACGGTATCTTTCGTAAGTCTGATTGAGTTCGCCGCTTGGATTAGGCTTTATAGTGGAAGTCCCTGGATAGAAATCCTCGGTAACACCTATGTAGTCGGCGTTTTCGTCACCTTCATACACAGGGTCGATGAGAGCGCCTTTCCAAGAAAGGATGGTCGGCCAGTAGACATTGCCGTTGTTGTAAAGGTCGCTGGCCTCATTTCTGAGGTAGCCTGTAGCAATGCCGTTTGCGCATGCTGCGTAATAACCAGCGATAGAAGATTTCTGCTGCAGGCCCGAAGCATAGTACTTCTCGTTATATACCCTTGACTTATTGACATTGAAGCCGAATGAGAAGCCTTTGAATCCTACAGACTGGTGATTGTCGAAATAAAAATTTATACCTACTGAAGCAAGGTTGAATCTTGCATCCCTGTTTCTGTTGGTGTCTCCAAATCCGTTGTTGCCTACGGTTGAAGTGTTTGTGATATAAGCGCCGGGAGTGATTGCAAATGATGCAAATTTATTGACGGCACCTCCGGCAGGGTTGATGTTGATGGCACTGTTGTCTCCACCAAGGGCGGTGAATGCTCCTGCCATTGCACTTACACGAGCGCTATAGTTAGGGCTGTCTTCCATGAGCATAAGCGCATCATTTGCTGTCTGTCCGAAGGTAATGAAACCTGCTGAAAGAACTGTAACGATTGAAAGGACAATTTTTTTCATAATTCTAAAAAGGAAACTGAACTTGTTGAAACTTTTGAGATATTGGTTTAGGTTTCAATTAGTCTATCGGCCGTATCCGCCTGTGCGTGAACCACCGCCTCCGCTATATCCGCCGCCTGAACGACTGCCACCGCTGTAACTGCTGTGAGAACCTCCGCTGTAGCTGCTGCGGGATCCACTGCTGTAACTGCTTGAGCGTGAGCTGCTGTAGCTGCTACGGGAACTGCTGCTTGAAGATGATGATCTTATAGGTGAGTAGCCACTGCGAGAGCTTGATGAAGACGAGCTACTGCTACTGCTTGAAGTGCTTGTGGATGTCCTTACATAACCGCTTGGGCGAGAACTTGAAGAAGAACTGCTGCTGCGAGTTGTTGAACTGCTTGAAGATGATGAAGGAGATGAAGTCCTTGAATATGAGGATGTCCTTGTGTAGGTACTTGCTGAAGCATTCTTTGCGTATGCTGCGCTCGGACCCGACATATTTCTGCTTGAAACAGTTGAAGTTGAAGACGAAGTTCTTGCACTTGAAGAAGGGGAGTGTCTTGAATATACTGAAGAAGATGTTCCTGAAGCGGATCTGGTTGTTGCAGATGTCGTCTTTGTGGCATTTTGAGATCTTAAGTTGGAAACACTTGTGCCTGCATTGCCGTTTGCAGATGCAATCATACTGCTTGAAGCCGCCGAATTCTGACCGCTCATTCTCGTTACCTTGTTGTTGCCGCTTGAGGTTCCTGCTCCGCCTGCGCTGCGCACTGAAGGGTTGCCACCTGCAACCTGACGAGATGAAGGATTGCTATAGAATGAAGGGCTGTTGTTTCCGCGCGCCGCCGTGTAGTTGCTTGGATTTATGTTGCGGCCATATCCAGGACGAGGGTCTCCGCCACCAGGTCTCGGATAATATGGTCCGTAAGGACGGCAGCAAGGTCTGCAGCAGTGGTGGTGGTGGTGCCAAGCCCAGTGATGATGATACCAAGGGTCCCAGTGCCAGCGGTCATAGTACCAACGGTCCCAGTACCAAGGATCCCAGAACGGGTCGTAAACGTAGTAAGGTCTGTATGGGCCCCAGAATGGCCATTCGAACACGATTGTAGGTCGCTGGGTCTGTGCGGGAACCTGTATGTTGTAGATGTTTATGTTTGCGACTTGGAGTGTCGTGTCGATATCTTTTATTTGATAAACATATACATCTTCGCCACTCACGGTTCTTTGAATGAGAACATCCGATGCATCGCGTACAACACTGTTGGGTTTGATGTTTGCGCCGATGGATGTGTAGTAGATTCCGTCAAGATATTGGGATGTGGATGCTGCTGAAGTCGTGTTGGCGCTTCCGCACGAGCTGAATAGAACTGCTGAAAGCAGAACCAAACAGGAAACAATGACATTCTTTTTCATAATGGGCCGCGTTTTTGTTAATAATTTGTATCTTTGCACTCCTGTGCTAAAACGGCAATTGCAAATACTGTGCAATTTTCGCAAAGATAGCAAAATATGATAAAATTTAATCATTAAGATTAGTAAATAATGGCAAAGTTAACACCTCGCTCAGAGAATTATTCACAGTGGTACAACGAATTGGTGGTTAAAGCAGACCTCGCTGAGCAGTCGGCAGTCAGAGGCTGTATGGTAATAAAACCTTACGGCTATGCGATTTGGGAGAAGATGCAGCGCATCCTTGACGAGAAATTCAAGGAAACAGGTGTGCAGAACGCATATTTCCCACTCCTCATCCCTAAAAACTTCCTTTCAAGGGAGGCGGAGCACGTGGAAGGATTTGCAAAAGAATGTGCTGTAGTGACTCATCACCGTCTCATGAAAGACCCTGAAGGCAACGGAGTCGTGGTGGACCCTGAGGCACGCCTCGAGGAAGAACTCATCATCCGTCCTACCAGTGAGACCATAATATGGAACACCTACAAGAACTGGATTACATCCTGGAGGGATCTCCCAATACTGTGTAACCAGTGGTGCAATGTAATGCGTTGGGAGATGAGAACACGTCTTTTCCTTCGTACTGCGGAATTTCTCTGGCAGGAAGGCCACACCGCACACGCAACTTCGCAGGAGGCTCAGGAAGAGGCAATAAGGATGGTGAATGTCTATGCCGACTTTGCACGTAACTATATGGCTATGCCTGTTGTAGTGGGTCACAAGAGCCCTAACGAGCGTTTTGCAGGCGCACTCGACACTCTTACAATCGAGGCTATGATGCAGGACGGAAAGGCTCTTCAGGCAGGTACTTCCCACTTCCTCGGCCAGAACTTCGCAAAGGCTTTCGATGTGCAGTTTGCCAACAAGGAAGGCGCTTTGGAATATGTGTGGGCAACATCATGGGGCGTATCTACACGTCTTATGGGCGCTCTCATCATGTGTCATAGCGATGATAACGGTCTGGTTCTTCCTCCTGCACTCGCTCCTCATCAGGTTGTGATGGTGCCTATTTTCGGCAGCGCAGAGCAGCTTGAGGCTATACTTGCCAAAATGGAAACTCTTAAGGCTCGTCTTGCCGCAAAGGGTATAAGCGTCAAAATTGACTCTCGCGACAATCTTCGTCCGGGCTTCAAGTTCGCCGAATGGGAGATGAAGGGCGTTCCTGTGAGAGTCGCAATCGGTGGTCGTGACCTTGAAAACGGCACGGTCGAGGTGGCCCGTAGAGACACTCTCACAAAGGAATCACTCTCATTTGAAGGTGTCGAGAACTACATTGAAACCCTTCTCAAGGACATTCAGGCAAATATCTACAAAAAGGCGGAAGATTTCCGTGCAGCCAATGTTCAGAAGGTTGACAGTTGGGACGAATTCAAGGAAAAAATCCAGAATGGAGGCTTCCTTCTCTGCCATTGGGATGGAACCAAGGAGACAGAGGAAAAAATCAAGGCTGAGACCAAGGCTACCATCCGCTGTATCCCTGAAGACAGTTTTATCTGCGAAGAAGAGGGCAAGTGCATTTATTCGGGCAAGCCTTCAAGCCGTCGTGTAATCTTCGCGATCTCATACTAAACTAATGTTGCAAGAATTTGATAAATAATACTTTAAGTAATGAAAAAAATACTATTCGCAATAGCGCTGCTCGGCGTTTCGACACTGTTATATTCGCAGGACGCCGCTTCAGAGATGGCAGCAGCAATAAATGAGTCAAAACAGGTCGTGGAAGAGGCTCCAAAGCCTGTTTACTGGAAAAAGGGCATTAAGACGACAGTCAACTTCGGTCAGACAGGCCTCGTGAACTGGGCAGCCGGCGGTTACAACACATTCAACCTCCGTGCCTATATCGACGGTAACATCAACTATGCAAAGGACAGGATTACCTTTGATAATCGTCTCCAGCTCGAATACGGTTTCCTTTATTCGGCAGACAAGCCTATTCTTCAGAAAAGTGACGACCGTATCTATTTTGAGAGCAAGTTCGGTTTTAAGATTGATGCAAAGAATCTTTCCATTACTGCGAACTTCGATTTCAAGAGCCAGTTCACCAAGGGTTTCACCTATCCTAAGTCGGTGACTCCTGCAGATCCCGAGAAGGGTGTTACTCCCGAGGACTGGAAGAGGGAGCGCACTCTCAAGTCAAGTTTCCTTGCACCTGCCTACACTAATCTCGGTATCGGTATCAACTACAATCCGTGGAAGTGGCTCAACATCAACTTTGCCCCTCTCACCGGAGGCCTCGTGATTGTAACCTTGCCTGAACTCAGGAAGTCATACGGTAACGATGAAGACAAGAGCGTAAGGTTTGAATTTGGTGCCCAGCTCAAGATTGATGCTCAGGTTGCCATCAACGATGTGTTCAGTTACACCACTCAGATTGTGCTCTTCTCCAACTACCTCAAGAATCCTCAGAACTTCCGTGTAAACTGGGATAACACAATCAATTACAAACTCGGCAAGTACTTCGTTCTCAACTTCATCACCAACCTTATCTACGACCCTACAATCCTCATCAAGGAAGACAAGGACATCGAGAAGTTCCCTGATGGAACACAGAGAGTGCAGTTCAAGGAGTCGCTTGCTCTCGGTGTGACATTCATGTTCTAAGAGAGGGAGTTCCGGAATATTTCGACTGAAAAGTGTTAGAACAGTTCACATCCCGTTTCAACGCTATTGCAAGGCGGCTCGGCAAGGTTTCTCCAAAGATTCTTGTCGGAGTGAGCGGGGGAGTGGATTCAATAGTTCTTTCAGATTTATTGTTGCAGTGGGGCGCGGATTTCGCGATTGCCCATTGCAATTTTTCTTTGCGTGAGAGCGCCGCGGCAGACGAACAGTTTGTGACCTATTGGGCCATGAACCGTTCAATAACGCTATATAAGACTACATTTGACACGGTGAGCTATGCCTCATCCAAGGGTATAAGCATTGAGATGGCGGCAAGGGAACTTCGCTATGATTTTTTTCTCCGCACAGCCATTCAGGAGGGTTTTGACTGCATTGCAGTAGCCCATAATGCCAACGACAATGCCGAAACCGTAATCCTCAATCTTGTGAGGGGCTCCGGGCTTGCCGGAATGACGGGAATGAGTGCAGTGTCGGCCGTTCCATCCACCTTCTGTTACGATGGACCTATACGTCTTATTCGCCCTATTCTCTGGGCGGAACGCTTTGCAATCGAGGCATACGCCGCAAGCCACAAACTGCTTTACTGTACGGATGAGACAAATGAGGATACCCGCTATCGGCGCAACAATATCCGCCACAATGTTCTGCCCTTGCTTGAGCAAATCAATCCATCCATAGTACAGACCTTGCTTAAGGAGTCAGAGATTTTCTCAAATGTTTCGGATTTTGCTTCAACTCAGGCACTTGCGCTCCTCGGGGATGTATCGCTCGGCGGTTGCGAAGGCCTTTCTCTAAGCAGGCTTTTTGAACACAGCGGCTGGCAATATATATTATATGTATATCTTTCCTCAAACGGAATACCGCCTGCGGCCATAGCAGACATAACCCGCCTTGCAGAAGCATATAAGGCAGACCCTGTTCATATTACATTCAGCGGAAAAACATTTGCGGACGGTCAGGTTTATACCACATCCGAGGGAATTGCGCTTTGCCGCAAGGAGTCGGGAGTTGAAGGGGACGATTTGAAAGAGATTTTGATAGAAGAGGAAGGGGAAGCCTGTGGATTTACATTCAAGGTTGTACCTAAGGAGAATCTCGATATGGATGAGGTCCGTTCAGGCAGAATTTTTGCTGTGGATATGAAGACTGTGGGAGGTTTCCCTATCCTTATGCGATCTGCTCGCCAAGGCGACCGTATGCGTCCTTTTGGATTGAAATCGGGTTCAAAAAAAATCAGCGACATTTTCACCGACCTTCATTTTGACCGTTACCAGAAGGCCGGGGCGAGAGTGTTTGAGAAGGAGGGCAGAATAATCGCGCTTTGGCCATTCCGCCCCGATGACCGCTTCAAGGTCACTTCCAGGACCAAAGCAGTGCTTACAATCAGCCCAACAGATAAGATATAGAAAGATAAAGGACAGCCATTTCTGACTGCCCTTTTTTATTTTGAAGTCACTATGGCTTCTTAGAATGGAAGGTCGTCCACCCTTTCGGAGAAACTGTCCATTCCGGAAGGAATGTCATCATAAGAAGGTGCCGGTGCGCTCGGAGGTGCAGGAGTCGGTGCAGGTGCGCTTGAATATGATGGGGAAGGTATTGGCGCATCGCCGGTCCTTTCAATTCTCCATGCACGGATTTCAGTGTACCATTTTCCGTTGTACTCCCTTGAGGAAAGTTTCAAAGAGGCTTTGATTGAGTCCCCTCTGGTATAACTCTCAAGGTTCCTGACCATGTCTTCACCCCAGACGTTGATGCAGACCCTTGCAGGGAATTTGCCGTCTTCATATTCAAGGATGAAGTCCTGTTTAATCCAAGTTCCGCGAGCCGATTCGCCTTTTACAGGCTGCAACTTGTCTATGATTCTTCCTTCAATTTCGATAGCCATGGTTTATTCAGCTTCTGGAGTAGGGATAACCTTAACAACTTCAATATCGAAAACAAGAGTTGAACCAGGTTTGATTGTGCCCATATTGCGCTCGCCGTATGCGAGTTCTGAAGGGATGTAGAGTTCAATCTTACCGCCTTCGCCTACATACTGAAGACCTTCTGTCCAACCTGCGATAACTCTTGTAAGATCCATTTCAAGACCATCTTCGCCATCGAATTTGTCGAACTCTGTGCCGTCGATGAGGGTACCTTTGTATTTAACGCATACTTTGTCGTTAGCTTTAGCCTTAAGTTCGCTACCTGCCTCGATGACCTTGTAGAGAAGACCTGATTCAGCTGTAACAACGCCGTCCTCGTTTGCTTTCTTCTCAAGGAACTGAGTGCCGAGAGCCTTGTTTACTGCACTTTCGTGTGCTGCAACCATTTCGATGTATTTGCCGAATACGCTGTTCATCACGTCAGGGTTGATGCGGAAGTTTTTGTCGTTGAAATCAGGGTCGTTCATTGAACCTTCAGAGTTGATGAAGTCCATCATGCCTTCGTTAACTGCCTTGTAGTCAATTTCAGTTCCGAAGCCGTTTGCTTTGATGAAATAACCGAAGTTTACACCGATAAGGTAACTTACTGAGTCGGTAAGAGCCTTTGATGGAGTGGGAACGTCAACCTTTGGCTGGCCGTTTGAACAAGAAGCTGCAGCGATGATTGCGATGGCTGCAAGTGCGATTGTTTTGAGTGTTTTCATATTATAAATAATGTTTGATTTCTAAATGTCTGCAAAATTAGCAATAAATAACCAAATACAAACTATTTTTTGCAGGTTATACTGCATACTATGTAGCCTACGACAGCCACGAATACGCTCGTGATAAGAATACTTATCTTACCGACATCTGTGAGGGCTGCGTTGCCCGCAAAGGCGAGGGAGTTCACGAATATGCTCATTGTGAAGCCGATACCGCCAAGCATTGCAACCGAGAAGAAGGTCTTTTTGGTTGCTCCTGCAGGCATATCTGCAAATTTGAGTTTGATTCCGAGCATGCTGAGGAGGAAGATACCTATAGGCTTGCCAAGGAAGAGACCGAAGAATATGCCGAGGAACTGTACGGGCACTCCACTGTCAAATGCCGAGAAGTTGAGTGCCACATTGGCGTTTGCAAGGGCGAAAATCGGCATAATGATAAAGGTCGAGAAAGGATGAAGGGATGACTCGAAGCGGTGGAGCATAGGGTCGAACTTTGTGACCTCCCTGGACATTATCTGTATGGTCTGTTGCTCTTCGCTGTTCGTGAGTATGTCTCCTGAATAGTCGCTTACGGATTTGAAACGGCGCAGCAGTATGCTGATTTTTGCGATGAATTTCCTGTCCTCAAGACGAGTGTAGGCTGGTATTGTCATTGCGAGAAGCACTCCCGATATAGTCGCGTGAACACCGCTCAGATAGACTAGAATCCACATTGCGATTCCCGCTACGATGTATGGGAACATTGTGTTTTTATGCCTCTTATAGTAGAATATCTGATTGTAGAGTATGATGAGGAACATAATTACACCCACATAGATGAGGTAATTCAGGTGGATTTCTCCGCTCGGGTAGAATATGGCGAGGACGATGATTGAACCGAGGTCATCTGCAACCGCAAGGGCTGTGAGGAAGACTTTCAGGGAAAGCGGAACTCTTGAGCCGAGCAGGGAGAGGATACCTACGGCGAAGGCTATATCGGTTGCCATAGGAATACCCCAGCCGTTTACCGTTTCCGGATGGGTGAAGTTGAATATGGTGTAGATGAGGGCAGGCATTATCATTCCACCGAGGGCGCCCATAATCGGAAGCGCAGCCTTTTTGACAGAAGAAAGTTCGCCCACGAGGACCTCTCGCTTGATTTCAAGACCTACGACGAAGAAGAATATAGTCATCAGAACATCGTTGACCCAGCCTTCTATAGGAAGTACGAGGGATTCTCCTCCGATGGACAGGCCTATAGGCGTCATCAGTATTTCTTCAAATCTCTCGCCTGCGATGGTCGCCAGTATCACCGATATAGTCGCGGCGATGACGAGGATGATGCCTCCGTTGGTCTCATTTTCAACGAATCTCTGGAAGTGGCGATAGGCTGCCCTGTCGTTGTTGGTGTAAGGAACAAAATCGGTTTCCTTTCCGAAAAGTCTGAATTTTCCCATATTCTTCACGTAAAAGAGAATGCAAAAATACAAAATAATATGCTGTTAGTAAAATTTGTGTGAATTTTTTGCAGAATAAAAAAAATAATTCTAAATTAGTAAAAATTTCTATCCTCTAATGGACCCGATAGACATAGGAACTCTGCGTGCGAAACTGAAAGAGTTTTTTGGTTTTGATACATTCAAGCCCCTTCAGGAGGAAATCATCCTCAATCTCGTTGAAGGCGGCGATTCTTTCGTGCTTATGCCTACGGGAGGAGGTAAGAGCCTGTGCTATCAGTTGCCGGCGCTTTTGATGGAAGGAACGGCGATAGTAGTTTCCCCTCTCATTGCCCTGATGAAGAACCAGGTTGATGCCATAAGGGGATTTGAGCGTAGCGGAGAGGAAGGCATTGCCCACTTCCTGAATTCCTCTCTTACCCGCCAGCAGATTGACGAGGTGCAGGAAGATTTGCTCAGCGGAAAAACAAAGTTGCTGTATGTTGCTCCCGAGAGTCTTGCAAAGTACGAGAATGTACAGCTGTTCAAAAAACTCAAGATATCCTTCTATGCGATTGATGAGGCTCACTGTATAAGCGAGTGGGGCCACGATTTCAGGCCCGAGTACCGCCGCCTCCGCTCGATTATCGAACAGATACAGCTCGCTCCGATTATTGCACTCACCGCAACCGCCACTCCAAAGGTCCAGAACGATATCCAGAAGAACCTGAAGATTCTAGAGGGGAAGGTGTTCAAGGCTTCCTTCAACCGCAAGAACCTATATTATGAAATCTGCGACAAGATTGACCCTCGTCGCGATATTGTTCGATTCATAAAGCAGAATCCGGGTAAGTCCGGCATAGTTTATTGTCTCTCCCGCAAGAAAGTGGAGGAAATTTCGCAGTTCCTCAATGTGAACGGAATATCTGCCCTGCCATACCACGCAGGTCTGGATGCGGCGGTCAGAAGTTCCAACCAGGATCGCTTCCTTAGGGAAGATGTGAGCGTGATTGTGGCGACCATCGCTTTCGGTATGGGTATAGACAAGCCCGATGTACGTTTTGTCATCCACTATGATATGCCAAAGAGTCTCGAAGGCTATTATCAGGAAACTGGTCGTGCCGGCAGAGATGGCCTTGAAGGCAAGTGCATAGCGTTCTATTCATATAAAGACATACAGAAACTCGAGAAATTCCTCGAAGGCAAGCCTGTGAGTGAGCAGGAAATAGGAAGGCAACTCATAGGCGAGACCTTGTCCTATGCGGAAAGCACCGTATGTCGCAGGAAGACCCTCCTGAACTATTTCGGAGAGACTTACGACGAGCCTAATTGCGGCTGTTGCGACAACTGTGTACGCCCGACCTCGCGCTTTGACGCATCCGAAGACCTCCTCCTTGTAATGAGGCTCATTGACTCTCTGCCTGAACATTTCAAGGCAGAACATCTTGCCTGCATACTTGCGGGGGAGGAAACGGCCATGATAAAGTCCTACCGCCACAATGAGAGCCGGTATTTTGGTGCAGGTGGGGGCAAGACTGTGAGGTATTTCAGTTCAATCATCTATCAGGCGATAGTCGCAAAACTCCTTGAAAAGGAAATAGAGAAATACGGTCTCATCCACATTACCGAAGAGGGAAGAGGCTTTATGGAAAGGCCTTATCCTATCCAATTCTCCCACCACAGGGAATTCGTAGGCGGCGGAGATGATGATGAAGACGAGGTTATCGGTGCGGTTGCAAAAGGTTCGAATGCCGGAGACGAGGTATTGCTCTCCCTGCTGAAAGACCTCCGCAAAGATATGGCAAGGAAACTGAATCTGAAGCCTTGGATTTTGTTCTCGGATCCTTCTCTTGAGGATATGTCAATAATGTATCCTGTTACTATAGAAGAACTTGCAAGGTGTCAGGGAGTAGGTACGGGAAAGGCTAACCGCTTCGGGGAGGAATTCGTGAAACTCATAGCCAAATATGTGGAAGAATATGAGATTACCCGTCCTGATGACCTTGTAATAAAATCCGCTCCGACTACCATTTCGAACAAACTCTATATAATTCAGTGCATCGACCGCAAGATGGACCTTGACGACATCGCTGCATCCAAAGGAATGACCTTGGAAAAACTAATTGAAACGATGCAGTCAATCGTATTTTCGGGAACCAAACTCAATATACAATATTATATAGACGATAAAATCTATCCCGAAGTGGTCAATGAAATCCTCGATTATTTCAAGAATGAAGCGGAGGATGACACTATGGCGAGCGCCCGGGCTGCTCTTGGTCCGGATTATGAGGACTGGGAAATCCGTCTTGTCCGTCTGATGTTCATGTCTAAGTACGCTTCGTAGAAGCTGCTTGCCAATAATCGCAAAAATTCTTTATGTTTCTTTTTGGCATCTTTGTCTTCTTTGCTCAGTCATATAGCTCTGCTATACTTCTTTGCAGTCGAATCCAAACCTGCTCACAAAATAATTCATAAATAAAAATTTGCATTACAGTCAAGCAGCTTCTGCAAAGCGATGATTAGATAGTTTTTCCTGAAAAATCTTGCATATTTTAGAAATAATTCATAAATTTGCATCCCCAAAAAAATAAAGGGGATTTAACTAATATTTATTAACAAATGCCAACAATTCAACAATTAGTTCGCAAAGGACGCGAGGTCATTGAAGTAAAAAGCAAGTCTCGCGCGTTGGATGCTTGTCCTCAGAGGCGTGGCGTATGTGTCAGGGTTTACACTACAACCCCTAAGAAACCTAACTCAGCAATGCGTAAGGTTGCCCGTGTACGTCTTACAAACTCTAAAGAGGTCAATGCATACATCCCTGGCGAGGGTCACAACCTCCAGGAGCACTCAATCGTGCTTGTTCGTGGCGGTCGTGTAAAGGACCTTCCAGGTGTACGTTACCACATCCTTAGGGGCGCGTTGGATACCGCAGGTGTTGACGGACGTCTTCAGAGCCGTTCACTTTATGGTGCCAAGAGGCCAAAAGCTAAAGCCGCTAAGTAGTTGTCAAATTTTTAATTTCACAAAACAATGAGAAAATCAAAGCCTAAGAAGAGGATTCTACTTCCTGATCCTAAGTTCAACGACGTGATGGTTACACGTTTCGTTAACAATCTTATGTTGCAGGGAAAGAAGAGTATCGCGTATTCTATTTTTTACGATGCCAT
>JABUTT010000148.1 GCA_021443515.1 Bacteroidales bacterium | reverse complement strand
ACGATTTAGCGAGCATAATGTCAAATTTATTTGCATTATCGAGCTTGAGTAATTTGTGCAAATGCAATGAGCAAAAACTTCCATAAATAAAAAATTGAATTAAATTCATACAGCTTCTAATTCTAAAAAAAATCCGTATATTTGTAATTCAAATATAACACGCATAAGACGTCAAAACATGAGCGAAGAAATCATCAATCCTGTAATTGAGGAAAATTCCCCAAACCAAGAAACCATTGTTGCACCCGCAGAGGAGCCTGTTGTAGAACCAATTGAAGCAGTCGCAGAGCCTATCACTGAAGTTGCAGAGCCTGTAGCAGAGAGCTCGGAAGAGACTGTTGCTGAGGCTGAAGAACCTGTAGCAGAAGTCTCTGAAACGGCCGCAGAAGAGTCTGAGGAGGATTATAGCAAACTCTCCCTCTCAGAACTCATCGACCAGATGCAGGGCAAGGTTTCAGGTCCGGATGTAGCAAAGCGTTCCAACCAGATTGAGGCCATTCGTGCCTGCTTCTACAAACTCCTTTCAAAAGAAAAGGAAGTTGAAGCGGCATCTGCAGCAGCTTTGGAAGAGGTTCAGGGCGCATTCGAGAAAATTGAAGAGAAATTCAAGGACCTCTATGGCATTTATAAGAAAGAAAGGGCTCGCATCGCACGCGAACTCGAGGCCGTAAAAGAGGAAAACCTTGTGGCAAAGAAACAGATAATCGAAGAACTCAAGGAACTTATTGACAGTGGCGACAGCGTGGCTTCATTCCAGGCTTTCAAAGCACTTCAGGAAAGATGGAGAGCGGCCGGAAGCGTACCTGCATCGGAAGCAAGAAACATAAATGAGACATACCAGTTCCACGTTACCCGTTTCTACGAGCAACTCGACTTCAACCACGAACTCCGCGACAAGGATTTTGCAAAGAATCTTGAGGAGAAGACCTCATACTGCGAAAAAGCTGAGGAACTTGCAAAGAACGAGAATGCTTCTGAGGCCTTCCGTGAACTCCAGAAACTCCACGAGGCTTGGAAAGACCTCGGTCCAGTTGCAAAGGAATTCCGCGACTCAATTTGGGATCGTTTCAAGGCTGCGACCGCAGAAGTCAACAAGAACTATCAGGCTTTCATCGACACCCAGAAAGAGAATTTTGCAAAGAATCTCGAAGCAAAAACCCTTCTCTGCGAGGCTGTAGAGAAGATTGCCGAGGTTGAAGATGCAGCTTCTGCCGAGTGGAACAACCTGAGCAAGCAGATTGAGGACATTCAAGCAGAGTGGAAGAAGATTGGTTTCGCTGCAAAGAAAGACAACCAGAAAATATATGAGCGTTTCCGTGCCGCTTGCGACAAGTTCTACGAGAAAAAGAGACTCTACTACGCAGGCTTCAAGGATGCGATGAATGAGAACTACGAGAAGAAAGTTGCCCTTTGCGAGCAGGTTGAAGCTCTCAAGAACTCTACCGAGTGGAAGAAAACCACAGACACCATCATCGCCCTCCAGAAACAGTGGAAGGAAATCGGCGCTGTGCCACGCAAGAAGAGTGAGGCAATATGGAAACGTTTCCGATCCGCTTGTGATGAATTCTTTGCAGAAAGAGACAAGAAGGCTAAGGAAAACAACGAACTCTACACCAACCTCAAGGCAAAGAAAGCCCTCGTGGAGAAAATCAACGCATACGAACTTACCGGCAATGAAGCAGACGACCAGGCTGCTCTCAAGGGCTTCCAGGACGAATGGGCAGGCATAGGTTTCGTTCCTTTCAGGGAAAAAGACAAAATCTCAGCAGCCTACAAAGAGGCTATCGGCAAGTTCCCAAGGTCTAACCGTCGTCCGAGCGGCCAACATTCAAGGCCACTTAGCGAAAGGGAGAGACTCACCCAACTCTACTACCAGAAAGAGCAGGAAATTGCCACATACGAAAACAACATCGGATTCTTCAGCGGAAAGGGCTCTGAGGCCATAATTGAAGGCATTCGCCAGAACCTTGAGAAAGCAAAGGCCAACCTCAAGGAGATTGAAGAACAGATTCGTAATCTTGCAGAATAAACTCTAAACCATAAATGAGAAAATACAATTCACTCATAGGTTTTATCCTCATAGGTCTCATCCTCTTTGGATATACCTTCTACCAAAACAGACTTTATACCAAGCAAAAAGAGGCCATTGCAAGGGCTGATTCGATAAAAAGAGCGGAAGCGATAGCAGCATTCGGTGGAGATACCGCAGCATACTTTCAGGCTTTGGCAGCTGCTCAAGAAGCAGTGCAGAACCAGACTGCAGAGCCGGTTTCTCCTGTAGCAGCCCTTCCTTCAAACACTCAGGCAAACAATATCTACAAGGATGAAATCCTCAATTCACGTCACGCCGGAAAGGACAATGCCATATACACAATCGGCAATGACGTTGTGGAAATCTCGCTTGCTGCAAACGGAGCACAGGTAAACTCTGTCACACTCAAGAACTTCAACGCATACAACGATTCTTCAGCCCTGCAGTTCATCCGCCCTGGCATGAGCGAGTTCAACATTCACGCATACGTAGGCGAGAACATCCAGACAAAGAACTTTTATTTTGATGTTGTAGAGGCTACGGATTCAAGCGTCGTGTTCCGCCTTCCATTCGACAACGGCGGCTACATCGAGCAGAAATACTCTCTCAAAGCAGGTTCCTACACTCTTTACAACAGTCTTTCATTCGTAGGCCTCGGGGAAAGGATTCCTCGCAATGTAAGCGCATTTGACATTGACTGGTCCGTTGTCATTCCTCGTCTCGAGAAAGGTTACAAGAACGAGAAGCAATACTCGAAACTCAACTACCTTATTCCGGGCAACAAGAAGCCTGAGGAGTTCTCAAAGGGCCGTGACGACAGCAAGAATGAGCCTGCAAGCATATCCTGGTTTGCATTCCAGCAGCAGTTCTTCGCCGCTTTCCTCTACAGCGAGACGAACTTCACAAACGGAAGTTTCTCCAACAAATTCTTCCCTGAAAACAATCGTGACCGCAACCTGATGACTTCAAGCGCGGCTCTCCGACAGGCTTTCAACGAACATCCCGGTGAAGACCAGATTCTCAATTTCGAATACTATTTCGGTCCGAACCACTTCAAGACTCTCAAGTCCTACGGCCGTCAGATGGAGAGAATCATTCCTCTCGGTGGTCGCCTCGTAAGTTGGATAAGCCGACTCATCATCATTCCTTCATTCGACTTCCTCAGCGGCTTCATCTCAAATTGGGGTATCATCATCCTCATTATGACCATCCTGATTAAACTCATAGTCTCCCCTCTCACAATAAAGTCTTACAAGTCATCCGCAGTGATGACCTTGCTTAAGCCTGAAATTGAGAAGATTAACGAGAAATATCCTAAGCAGGAGGATGCGATGAAGAAGCAGCAGGCCACCATGGACCTCTACAGACGGGCCGGAATCAACCCTGTGGGCGGCTGTCTGCCTATGCTTCTGCAGTTCCCTGTGCTCTTTGCCATGTTCCGTTTCTTCCCGGGTTCCATCGAGCTTCGCGGTCAGCGCTTCCTTTGGGCAGAAGACCTCAGCGCCTACGATTCTATCTGGGATTTCGGTTTCAACATTCCTCTTTACGGCGACCACATGTCCCTCTTCGCCATCCTCATGGCAATCACCATGTTCCTCTATTCAAAGATGAGCATGCAGGGACAAAGCAATGACCCTAACACTAAGGCAATGCAGGTAATGAGCGTATATTTCATGCCTATAATGATGCTCTTCATCTGCAACAACCTCTCCAGCGGTCTGACCTACTACTACTTCCTTTCAAACCTCATCACAATGCTCCAGACTTGGGTTATCAAGCGTTTCTTCATCAACAAAGACAAGATAATCGCCAAACTCAACGCCCCTGCCCCTAAGAAGGCTCAGGAAAAGAGCAAGTGGCAGAAGAGATTGGAAGAAGCCCAGAAGATGCAGCGCGAGATGCAGAAGAATAGAAAGTAAGCTCTACATACAAATAAAAAACTCTCCTACACAATAGCAGGAGAGTTTTTTTATGCTTCAGCAGGTTTTTTAGAACGAGAACTTGACCATGAGCTGAACTCGGTGGTTGGCAACTGTTCTGAGTTGCTCTGTTGCAAGGCCTTTTGATTTCAAACCTGTGGCCCAATTACCATAAGTTGCGCCTGTGCACTCATATTCCACGCCTACATCGAACTTGCCGATTGTATAGACGATTTCAGGAGTTACACGGAAAGCGGAGTTGAGGTTCTTTGCGCCATTTGAGTTGTAATAAAAAGTGGTAAGGTTTACAAAGTCAATTTCCTTCATAAGACCGAAATTCTTGTGGTAACCCAGGAGGAGAACTGCCTTCCAACCATCAGCAAACTTATAATATGTAGAGATGTTTGCTGTGATACCGTGAGTAGGAGTGTAGGTGTATTTAGATGCGTTATCGGTTGAAAGAAGGGCATAGCCGCCGAGGAGCGAAATATGCTCACCTCCCTGGTGATAAACTGCCTTGGCCTGGATTGAGAATGCGTCCTTGGCATATTTTGCAAAGATATAAGGATTGACTGTGGTGAGCCTGTCCTTAACGTTTGTGGTCACGCCACCAACTTTTCCCTGCCATCTTGGAACGATTGAGAGCACATCTGCGCCGACTCTTGCAGTAAAGTTCTTGCCTACATAGCTCAGACCTGCATAAAGTTCAAAGCCTCCGTGCTTGATATAATCCTGTGAACTGCCGTTAGGACCCTGTGAAAGGTACTGCATCTGATAGATGGCGCCGACTGTAGCCACGAGGTTCTCAGTTGCCTTGAAATCGAAGAGAAGGACAGGAGTACGACTGAATGGAGCGAATGGAGCACCTGTGTTGAGTGAGAACACGTCAACCATATCAGCGGCCATCGGATGCCAAGCCTGACCGACCTTCATCGAGAATATGCCCTTATTGAGGGTAACGTATGCCTGACGAAGACGGAAAATGGCGGTAGATCCGTTCTTGTTATAGAAGTCAGCCTCGATTTTTGCAGCAAACTTGAAACCTTTGATTTCGTAAGCTGCATCAACACCCAGGCGTGAAGTGAGTGCGAGGAAACGGGTGGTAGTCACCTTGTTGAGGTCAACGCTGTGGTCTTCATTCCAGTTTTCATCCATTGGAACGTGAGTGAAAAGGTCTTCAGTACCTGCCTTGCAAGCACGAGTGTCAAGACTCATGTAGTTGCGCACAAAACCATAGAGTTTCACAGTCGGCTTATCGGGAGACTGCTGGAATCTTGCGATTCTTGCTCTTCTGGCTTCTTTTCTTGATTGAGGTTTTGCTTCCTGAGCGGAAAGCACGAGTGTTGTAGCGAGCACAACAACGAGGAGAGTTAGAACTTTTTTCATATTATTGGTTTTAGTTGTTTTTTCGGGAGAACAAATTTACGACATTTGACCATTTTTTGTTATCTTTGAGCCCATTTTATATGTAATAAAAAAATAATGACAGAGTTTACATTCAACTGTTTCCTTCTCGCAATGACCATTCTTGCGGTTGTAGTCTTCATTTCCCTCTTTTTTGTAGATGCCGGCTATGGCAAGTTCTACACAAAAAAATGGGGGCCTGCAGTTGGGAACAGACTGGGATGGATTCTTATGGAATCGCCCGTTTTCATTGCAATGCTCTGCTTCTGCCTCTTCAGCGACAGAAAGGATGACATAGTAAGACTGGTCATTTTCTTGATATTTCAGTTGCATTATTTCCAGAGGGCGTTCGTCTTTCCTTTCCTCATTCGCGGAAACAGCAAGATGCCTCTTTCCATCATACTTATGGGTGTGGTTTTCAACACGCTGAATGCCTGTATGCAGGGCGGATGGATTTTCTTCATCTCCCCTTCCGACTATTACGGACAAGGTCTTGAATGGCTCTATTCGCCTCAATTCATCGTTGGTACAGTCATATTTCTTACAGGTATGACCATAAATATGCAGAGCGACTACATCATTCGTCATCTTCGCGCGCCCGGAGACACCAAGCACTACCTTCCGAAGGGAGGAATGTTCAACTATGTCACCTCAGCAAACTATTTTGGAGAATTCACCGAATGGATTGGCTTTGCCATTCTCTCCTGGTCACTCTCCGGCCTGGTCTTCGCAATCTGGACCTTTGCCAACCTTGCTCCCCGTGCAGCTAAAATCTATAACCGATACAAGAGTGAATTTCCCGATGAGTTCAATGAAAAGAAACTCAAAAGGATAATTCCATTTATTTTCTAAAATATGATAGAATCACCTATATTCACCCCCTGCCACATAGGCCCTGTGGAACTGCGCAACAGGACAATACGTTCTGCGGCGTTTGAGAATATGGCCTATGGCAACAAGCCTTCAGAAGACTTGTTCAACTACCATACGGCGGTTGCTCGAGGTGGCATCGGCATGACGACTCTCGCCTATGCAGCAGTCTCCCGAAGCGGACTTTCGTTTGACGGCCAGCTATGGATGCGTCCCGAAATAGTTCCAGACCTTAAAAAGATAACGGACGCCATCCACAAGGAAGGTGCAAAAGCCTCAATCCAACTCGGACATTGTGGAAACATGACCCACAAGGCTACCTGCCATCAGACCCCTGTAGGAGCATCCACAGGCTTCAATCTCTACTCTCCAACCTGGGCACGCGGACTTCGCAAAGATGAAATCTACGCCCTTGTGGAGGATTTCGGTAAGGCTGTCGATCTCGCTCGTGAAGCAGGTTTTGACTGTGTCGAAATTCACGCGGGCCACGGCTATCTCATCAGCCAGTTCCTCTCTCCATACACGAACCATCGTCACGACGAATTCGGCGGCAGTCTCGAAAACAGGATGAGGTTTATGAATCTCGTCATCACCAAGGTTATGGAGCACGCAGGAAACGACATCGGCGTAGTCGTAAAGACAAATATGAGGGATGGTTTCCGCAGAGGGCTCGGCATTGAAGACTGCCTAAAGGTGGCAAAGCAGCTCGAGTCTCTCGGGGTTCACGCCCTTGTCCTCACCGAAGGCTTCGTATCCAAGGCGCCTATGGCCGTGATGCGCGGAGCAATGCCCCTCAAGACTCTCGCCTACTATATGGATATGAAAAAGTTCTGGTGGCTGAAACTCGGTCTCAAACTCGGAGGCCGCATTGTCATCCCTACAGTACCATATAAGGATGCATATTTCCTCGAAGATGCAAAGTATTTCAGGGCAAACCTTAAACTTCCTCTCATCTATGTGGGAGGTATGACATCGAGGGAAAACATCGAACAGGTTCTCGATGAAGGTTTCACTGCAGTCCAGATTGCAAGGGCTCTCGTCCACGACACGGATTTCGTGAAGAAAATTCAGGAAGGCACAATCACAAAGAGCGCCTGCGGCCATTCAAACTATTGCATTGCCCGTATGTACACTCTTGAAATGAAGTGCAACAAATGCGTGGAGAATATGCCTGAGAAATTGAGAAAGGAAGTCGAAGAAGCGGAAAAGAGATGGGAAGAACAGTAAAAAGAAAAATTGCAGCCTTCGCCAAGGCTCACGGACACGCTCCCCTCGCCCTCATTACCGGAGGTTCTTCAGGAATGGGGCTCGAATTCGCAAGACAACTTGCCTCCTCTGGCTGTCCTCTCATTCTTGTCAGCAACCAGCAGGAACAACTCGACTCGGCAAAGGAAGAACTGACTTCAAAATACGGAGTTACGGTATATACCCGCTTCCAGGATCTTTGCTCCGAAACCGCAGCAGAAGACCTTGTGGCATGGTGCGAGGAGCAAGGACACGATGTGGATATACTCATTGCCAACGCTGGCATGTTCTTCTTCCACTCCTTGGATGAGAAAACCCACTCCAAGGCAAAGAAAATGGTCAGTCTCCATGTGGTTACCAACACCAACCTCTGCATCCTTTTCGCGAACAAGTTCAAGGCTAAGGGCTATGGCAACATAGTGATTATGTCTTCCATGGCTGCTGAACTTCCAAGTCCGGGCATTACGATTTACGCTGCCACAAAGGCATATCTCAAATCCTTTGCAAAGAGTCTCCACTGCGAACTCAGGCCATACGGAGTGACGGTTACGGGCATCTGCCCTGCAGCAATAGCCACCCCTCTATACAATCTCGACCCGAAACTGATGAAGTTCGGAGTGGCTATATTGGCAATCCACACTCCTACATGGCTCGTAAATCGCGCCCTCAGAGGCACATTCCGTAGAAAAAGGCTCGTCAAGCCAAGTATGATGAACATATATCTCCCGATTATCTTCAATCTTATCGGGAAAAGGACTATGTCTTTCGTTTACAAGAAAGTGACGAAAAAAATAGACAAGTAGCAGATGGCCGTCAAGAAAATCATCATCACAGGTGCAAGCGGAAGTATGGGTAGCGTTGCGGTAAGGCATTTTGCCTCTATCGATGTTCCCGTGATTATGGCCGTTAGGAATCTCGCGAAGGCCTCGGCTATAAGGGAGAACATCCTGAAGGACCATCCATCTGCCGACATCGAGCTGCGTCTTCTCGACATCGCATCTCTCGCATCCATTCAGGCTTTTGTACAAAGTCTCGAAAAAGACGGCATCAGGGCTTCACATCTTTTTAACAATGCAGGCATAATTCCACGCAGCCACGAAGTGAATGCGGACGGCTTTGAAATGACCGTTGCCACGAACTACATCGGCCCTTACCTCCTCAGCCGTCTTGCCGTGGAGAAGCTCGGTGTGAAGAATGTGTGCAATATGGTGTCACTGACCATAAAATACGGACGCCTAAAGAAAAACTTCTTCGAAAATCCCGGTTATCTCAATCGTTTGGACATTTATTCGACAACAAAACTCGCACTTTTCAATTTCAGCATTATTCTTGCTAAGAAGTACGCCGGAGTGCAAGTCAATGTCTCCGACCCGGGCATTGTCGACAGCAATATGATAAGTATGGGCGAGTGGTTCGACCCTATTGCAGACCGTTGTTTCAGACCTTTCATATCTTCTCCGGAAAAAGGAGTTGCTCCTGCAATAAGGGCCATTGAAAGCGATAACAACCTTTGTTACTTTGTTGGCAACAAGACTAAGAAATTTACACTAAAAGAACTAAACAATCCCATAGCGGAATGGCTTTGGCAGGAAACCGAGCGCATTCTTGCAGAGAAAAACATAAACTTCACACTATGAATCATTTAAGACAAATCTTCCTAACCTTTTCTTTTACTCTTCTTGCAGTTAGTTCAGATTTATGCGCCCAGACTCTCATTCCTTTTGGAGATTTTGAGGAGTGGGTTACGCGAGAGATGAAGGAATCTGGGATTCTTGGAGGAAAAACCAGGACTATGTACAACATTGGACCCGAAGAGACAATCATAGGAGCCAAACCTTACTGGTCCGACAAATGCTATTGGGGCACATCCAATGCCTTTGCGCAGGTGGTAGGCGTGACAAAAGTCAACACCAATGTCTTCCCCGACAAGAGTCACGATGGTTCAGGCTGTGCAAGACTTGAAACAGTGATTGCAGAATGCAGGGCTTTGGGTATGTTTGACATCAGAGTCCTCGCAGGAGGAAGCATATTCATAGGAAGATGTGTTGAGCCTATTCCAAACACGAACAACCCTTACGGTAACTTTGACTGGGGTATGCCTTACACAAAAAGAGCCTCGGCACTTTTCCTTGACTATAAACTCAAACTCTCCGAAAGCGGCATCATTCACGAAAGCGACGGACTGAAACTTTCAACCCATCAGGGTAAAGACCCTGCCGAAATCGTGGTCCTTCTTCAAAGTCGCAAGGAAGACGAAAAAGGCAACATCGTTTCTTCAAGAGTTGCCGCAGCAAGGGTTCTGCTCGAGGAATCCACAAACGGCTGGGTTATCAAAAAACGCGTTCCCCTCATCTATGGCTCGGATCAATATAACGATCCCCTGCTGTGCAACTGGCAGCAAGAAACTTACGCGCGCAACAGCAAGGGAAAAATCGTAAAAATCAAGGAAAATATCTCCTCTACAGGTCAGGAGCCCATCACACACCTTGTTCTCAAGATTACTTCAAGCAGTAATGGAGTATGGGCCGGAACAGTCGGAAACACCTTCTGGATTGACAATGTGGCAATCGAAGATTAAATTATTCCCTGTTCGAGCATCGCAGTTGCAACCTTCATAAAGCCTGCAACATTTGCACCCTTAACATAGTCGATACTGCCGTCTTCACGAGTACCATACTGGAGGCACTGCTCGTGGATAGATGACATTATCTGATGGAGTTTTGCATCAACCTCATCTGCAGTCCAAGCAAGGTGAGCGGCATTCTGGGTCATTTCGAGACCTGATGTAGCCACACCACCTGCATTTACAGCCTTGCCCGGAGCGAAGAGTATGCCTTTGCTCTGGAAGGTGTGAATTGCCTCAGGAGTACAGCCCATGTTTGAAACCTCGCAGCAGCACCAGGTGCCGTTCTTGATAAGTTCAGCGGCGTCGTCTCCGTTAAGTTCGTTCTGGAATGCGCAAGGAAGGGCTATGTCACACTTCACGCTCCAAGACTTTTTGCCCGGAGTGAAAACAGTCTTGCCCGGGAATCTTGTTGCAAGATCCTCAACCTTATCGTGGTTGGATGCACGCATAACGAGCATATAGTCGTTCATTTCAGGGGTAAGTCCCTCAGGAATCTCGCAAACTCCGTCTGGTCCGCTGATTGCGACAATCTTTGCTCCGAGCTGGATTGCCTTCTTTGCCGCTCCCCAAGCCACATTGCCGAAACCTGAAAGCGCTATCTTGCAACCTTTGATTTCCTTGCCAGCCTGTGCAAGCACGTGCTGGGTAAAGTAGAGGGCGCCATAGCCTGTTGCTTCAGGACGAAGAATTGAGCCTCCCCAGGTCATACCCTTGCCGGTAAGTACGCCTGTGTTGTACTCGCGTGCAAGTTTCTTGTACATTCCGTCGAGATAGCCGATTTCGCGTCCACCCACACCTACATCGCCTGCAGGTACATCTGTGTCGGGACCTATATTGTTCCAAAGTTCAAGCATGAAAGCCTGGCAGAAACGCATGATTTCAGCATCGCTCTTGCCAACAGGATCGAAATCCGAACCACCCTTTGCACCACCCATAGGCAGGGTTGTGAGGGCATTCTTGAAGGTCTGCTCAAAGCCGAGGAACTTAAGCATTGAAGGAGTTACGGCCTTGTGGAAGCGGAGGCCTCCCTTGTAAGGACCGATGGCGCTGTTAAACTGGATACGATAGCCGAGGTTTGTCTGAATCTCGCCCTTGTCATCCACCCAGGTTACCCTGAATGTAAAGATTCTGTCCGGTTCAACGATTCTCTCTACAATTTTTGCCTTTTCAAATTCAGGATGCTGATTGTAGGTTTCCTCAATGGTTTCGAGGACTTCGCGAACTGCCTGGAGATATTCCTTCTCCAAAGGATACTTGGCCTCAAGACGGGCCATAATGTTGTTCGTATTCATAATTTTTAGTGTTATGTGTTATTTTACTTCCCAAACTGAACCTGATTCAAGAAGATCCTGAACGCAGGTGATTTTACTTTTTGCCTTGACTTCCTCCACCTGGTCACGAACTCCGTCATCATAGGTGTAGTCCTGAACATCCCTGATTACACCGAGTGCGACAGGAAAATCAGGATATTTCATCTCTGCGAGCATGAAATGGATGCCTATATTGTTGGAATGTGCATCGTGAGTGAGAATATCATCCTCAGTTATGCCGTCCTCCCCGAGTGTGACAACCTTGAGTTTGAGACCATCGAGTACGAGGCCTTTGTCACGATTCTTTCCGAATATCATCTTCTCTCCGTGGCGAAGTACTATGACTCTGTCTGCCCTTGTAGCCGCATCGGATATGTTCTTGTGGGCTCCGTCATTGAAGATTACGCAGTTGGTGAGCATTTCGCAAACTGAAGTGCCGTCGTGACGAGCCGCAGCAATCATAATTTCCTCATTGAGCTTCATCTCCACATCGAGTCCGCGAGCAAAGAAAGTTCCCTTTGCGCCGATTACGAGAGAGCCTGGATTGAAAGGATGCTCGACCGTGCCGTAAGGCGATGTCTTGGTGATTGTGCCACGCTTGGATGTCGGAGAATACTGTCCCTTCGTGAGGCCGTAAATCTGGTTGTTGAAAAGGAGAAGGTTGATGTCGATATTCCTTCTGATAGCGTGGATGAAGTGATTTCCTCCAATGGCGAGGGCATCTCCGTCACCGCTGGTCTGCCATACTGTAAGTTTTGGATTTGCCACCTTGATACCTGTGGAGATAGCCGTAGCCCTTCCGTGGATTCCGTGGAAACCGAAGGTATTGAGATAGTATGGAAGTCGTGAAGAACAACCGATACCGCTCACCATGACAAAGGTTTCGAGGTCATAACTCAAACCCTTGCAAACCTCAGGCATAGCCCTTTGGAGGGCCGCTAAAATGGCGTGGTTGCCGCAACCGGGACACCAGCGTACCTGCTGGTCACTCTTAAAATCTTTAAATGTATATTCCATAGCCTACTCCTCCATTGCTTTTCTTGCGGCAGCTACGATTTCAGAAACGGCAAACGGCTGTCCCTGTACCTTGTTGCACTTAACTATGTTGAGATTGTCGAATCTTCCCTTGAGATAGTCGGCAAAATGTCCGCTGTTGAGTTCACACACGAGAATCTTGTCGTAGGAAGAGAGAACTTCCCCCGCATTTTTCGGCAGAGGCATGATATAGTCGAACTGGGCAAAGGCCACGCCCTCATCCTTGAGTTCATTCCATGCGCTGAAAAGGTGGCCGTAGGTTCCTCCCCATCCAACGAGCAGGAGTTTTCCCTGCTTAGGACCACAGACCTCAAGTTCAGGAATGCTTGCAGCAACTCTCTGCACTTTTTCGGCACGAAGGGCAACCATCTTTTCGTGATTATCCGGGTCGGATGAAATCACACCCTTAGGATTCTTTTCAAGACCTCCCACACGATGCTCAAGACCCACTGTTCCTGCGATTGCCCATTTGCGTGCAAGGGTGTGGCTGTCTCTCTCGTATGGAGAGTAGAGTTCGCCAATGCCTGCGATAGGAGGCTGGATTGTAGGATAATCCTTCATTGAAGGAATGAGCCAAGGCTCGCTGCCGTTACCGAGGAAGCCCTCAGAAAGAAGAATCACTGGAGTCATGTGTTCAAGCGCGATTTTAGCCGCATTGAAGGCCGCGTCGAAGCACTGTGAAGGCGAATGTGAGGCCATAACAACGCAAGGACACTCTCCGTTTCGTCCGTATAGAGCCTGATTGAGGTCGGTCTGCTCGGTCTTTGTCGGAATACCTGTTGAAGGGCCCGCGCGCTGCACATCGATAACCACGAGTGGAAGTTCCGCCATAACGGCAAGACCAAGAGCCTCACTCTTGAGCGAAAGTCCCGGACCGGAAGTGGTTGTAACGGCAAGGTTGCCGGCATACGAAGCGCCGATTGCCATACATATTGCTGCAATCTCATCCTCAGCCTGCAGAGTCTTGACTCCGAGAGACTTGTGGATTGCAAGTTCCTCGAGAATGGTGGTTGCCGGAGTGATGGGGTAAGACCCGCAGAAGAGCGGACGGCCAGATTTCTCGCTCGCAGCGATAAGACCCCATGCAGTAGCCTGATTTCCGGAAATGTTGCGATATTTTCCTTTAGGAATGTCCGTTTCCGGAGCTACGGTGTAAGTATTTGCTATTGCGTGAATGTTCGAAGCGTAGTTGTATCCGTCGAAGAGAACCTTCTTGTTAGGCTCAATCATTTCGGGATGCTTCTTTGCGAATTTTGACTGAAGATAGGACTCTATATAATCCAGAGGACGGGAATAGATGAAGCAAGCCATACCGAGCGCAAACATATTCTTGCACTTGAGGGCTGCCTTCCTGTCCATTCCAAAAGGAGCGACTGAATCAAGGGTAAGCGAGGTTATCTTTGCAGAGACTATCACCCTGTCCTCGATTTTGAGAGCCTCGAAAGGATTTTCATCAGCCTTGAAGCCTGCTTTATCGAGAAGTTGGTCTGTGAACATATCCTCATCCACAATCACCGTTGCCGTAGGCTTGAGGAACTTGGCATTAGTCTTCAATGCCGCAGGGTTCATCGCCACAAGCAAGTCGCAGAGGTCGCCCGGAGTGGTTATTTTTGAACTTGCAATGTGTACCTGGAAACCCGACACACCGCTTACCGTTCCCTGAGGAGCGCGGATTTCGGCAGGGAAATCCGGAAAGGTGGATAAAGAATTGCCTAAGAGAGCCGAGGTATTAGCAAAAAGGGTTCCGACGAGCTGCATGCCATCGCCGGAATCCCCTGCAAATCTCAATACAACATCTTGAGCATCAATTACTTTATGTTGCATAGATTGTATGTTTGGATAATTTACTTAGTTGCTGCTGCAGCCTCAAGTTTTGCCTGTTGTTCTGCCTGGAAACCTTCGAGTGTGCGGTCAGCAGGAATTCCGAGTTTTGTACGGACATCCTTTGTAATATCTGTGCAATCCTTGGCGCTGATATAACGGACTGAACCTTTGTCAAATACGAAAGAGTAACCGGCAGCTGCAGCAATCTCGTCAACTGCGTTCTGTACCTTCTCAACGATAGGAGCCATGAGATTCTGCTGAATCTGCTGGAGTTCCTGCTGTGAAGTCTGGGCGAATTCCTGAATTCTCTGCTCGAGGTCAGCAAGTTCACGACCCTTGGAGTCTTTTACAGAAGCTGTCCAAGTTGACTGTTTTGTCTGGTAAGCCTCAGCCTTTGCCTGATAGTCTTTTACCATTTCGTTGTAGGTGTCAGTTGTTTCTTTCTGTACTGACTGCATCTGGATAGAAGCGTCCACGATGTCATCCATAAGATAAACACATTCCTGAAAATCCACCTGAGCGAATTTCTGAGCGAAAAGTGATGAACCCATCAGAAGGGTTGCTGCTGCTAAAACGATTTTTTTCATAATGCTATAAATTGTTTGTTTTTAATATTATTCTTTTTTAGAACTGCTGTCCAATAACGAAGTGGAACTGGCTCTTTCCGTTGACAGGATCGTCGAATCCATAACCCCAGTCAACTCCGAGCAAACCAACCATAGGAAGGAACACTCTGACACCCACACCCGCGCTTCGCTTAATCTGGAACGGGTTGAAATTCTTGATGTCAGACCAGCAGTTACCGCCTTCAAGGAAGATCAATGCAAATATCGTGCTCTGCGGCTGAAGTACGAGAGGATAACGCAATTCTATAGTGAATTTGTCATATACATTACCTACGTAAACCTCTCCGCTTGAGTATGGAGTGACCGACGTAGGAGTAAGCGAATAGTTGGTGTAACCACGGAGAGAAATCACCTCTGTACCGTAGGATGAATAACCGCTCATACCGTCACCACCGACACGGAAACCTTCGAATGGAGAATAACCCCAATTCTTGTTGTAGTAACCGAGATAACCGAACTGGAAACGAGCCATGAGCACGAGGTCTCCCACAAGTTTTGTGTAGTTGGCGAACTTGATGGACCACTTGTGGTACTCAATCCACCTGTAACGCTGCTGTGAAGTCTGCTTGTCGTAGTCTATGTCCATCGGATTCTTCACCCACTTGCCGGTTCCGTGGTCAAATCTTCTCAGGAGAGAATACGGAGGAGTGAGCTGGAGAGTGAAGCTGAGTTCCGAACCTGTACGTGGATAAATCTGCTGGTCGGTCGAATTCCTCGAGAGCGCAAAAGTATAACTGAGGTTGTGGGACTTACCTGTGTCAAAGATGAAGTATGACCAATCCTTGAGGGAGTAAGTCTGCCAAGAAAGCGAGTTGTAAAGGGTGAAATAGTTGTCAGGCCATTTCAGACGCTTTCCAAGTCCTGCAGAGAAACCATAGACCTCCATATACTGGTCATTGTTGAGAATGGAGAAGTAAGTTGAGATATATGAGTTTGTCTGCCTTGAATAGTAACCCGCAAGAGAAAGCGCGTTAGGCTTCTTTCCGAAGAGCCAAGGCTCCGTGAAACTTGCGGAGAAACTTGTGTAGTAGGTACCGTTGGTCTGGAAACGGATTGAAAGGTTCTGAGCATCTCCAAGAGGTACAGGCCTCCACGCGCCCTTGTCGAAGAAACGCCTTGTGGAGAAGTTGTTGAAGGATACACCGACAGTAGCCACGAAGGTATTGCCTCCCCAACCTCCGGAAAGTTCAAGAGTACTTGAAGGCTTCTCCGTTACATTATATACTATATCTACAGTATTGTCGTTCTGGTTCGGAAGTAGTGAATAACCTTTTGTGGGATCCATAATGCTTTCCGCATCAAACTGGCCCATAGATGCGATTTCTCGAATGCTTCGCTCGAAGTCTGTCTGCGAGAAGAGATAGCCCGGACGGGTGAAAATTCCTCGGCGCACAACCCTCTCGCTCGTGAGGTCATTACCATTGATGATGATGTTGTTGAGAGTTGCCGGCTTGCCCTCGACTATACGGATTTCCACATCCACGCTGTCTCCTGCGATTGCGACCTCCACAGGCTGTACATTAAAGAAGAGGTAACCATTGTCGCGATAAAGTTTGGAAATGTCGTAATCAGTCTGCTTTCCGCCACCGAATATCCTTTTTTCCATATTCACGACATCATAGACATCGCCTTTGTTAATCTGGAGTATGTTGTTGAGGGTCTGGGTGTCATAGACCGAGTTTCCCGTGAATGTGATGTTGCGGAAATAGTATTTCTTGCCCTCAACAATATCGTAGTCGATGCCAAGGCGGAAAGGCTCCATATAATAAACAGAGTCCCTTACGACTGCTGCGTCCCTGAAGCCCTCCTCATTGAGGACGTTCACGATTTCCTTCTTGTCGTTGTCATATTCCTTCTCGTCGAATTTCTTGGATTTGAAGAAGTTCTGGAAACGCATATCCTTTATCTTCTTCATGCCTTTCACAACCTTCGACTCCTTCACTGAATGAAGACCATTGAAATTGATTTTCTTGACTCTGACTTTCTGCTGGCGATTAACTGCGAAATTTACCCTGATACCGCCTTTGACTATGGTGTCCTTCTTTACTTGAGGTTCAACTATTACTTCCTGAAAGCCTTTTTCCTTGAAATAACGCTTTATGATGTCGCTTGAAGTCTTGGCAATATAGTCGCTGAAAGGTCCTGCCTTACGAAGTTTCAAACGCTCCTCGAGTTCTTTCTGCTCGCCTTTCTTTACGCCGGTGAAGGTATATTGCGATACCCTCGGGCGCTCTATGATACCGATTTTGAAGTATGCAGTGTCGCCATTCTCGCTGATTCTGTCGATGGACATTGACACATCTTCGAAATATCTCTGCAGATAAAGCCTCTTGACAATGTTGGAAATATCATCGGATGGCACCGTCACCTTCATTCCTTCGTGAAGGGCGGCGACCTGAAGTATCTGTTTGGAACTGAAATATTTATTGCCTTCGACTGTGACTCCGCCCACGATGTATTGCTTAGGCTGGTTGTAGTTGACAACAATGTCGTCAGCAAAAGCCGGCAGAGAGAGCGTTGCCACAAGTGAGAGAACTATGTAGAGTCGTTTGATAGTCATTCGTTTTCTAAAAATCTTACAAATATAACTATAAAATCGCTGTATCCCAAATTAAACTTTTCCAAAACGTCTGTCTCTGCGGGAATACTCTTCCAGAGCGGCAACATAATCTTCTTTCGAGAAGTCCGGCCAGAGCACCTTCGTAAAGTACAGTTCCGAATAGGCTCCCTGCCAAAGGAAATAATTGCTCAGACGCTCTTCTCCGCTTGTTCTGATGATGAGATCCGGGTCGGGGAAGCCTGCAGTGACGAGATTCTCCGCAATGTCTTCCTCGGTGATTTTCTCCTTGAGGCGGAGTTTGTTCACGGCCTGGATTATGTCCCACTTGCCGCTATAACTGAGCATTATTATAAGTGTGAGACGGCTGCACCCGGCTGTCGATTCCATATATTTGTCTATGGTTTCATTCATAGAAACGGAAAGGGCTCCCCTGTCGCCGAGAACGACGAATCTCACCCCCTGTTCTTTAAGGGCGGGAACTTCCTTTACCATACTCTTGACCATAAGTTCCATAAGGGAAGAGACTTCAGTTGAGGGACGGCCCCAGTTTTCCGTAGAAAAAGCAAACAGGGAGAGATATTTCACCCCCTGCTCGATACTGGATTCTACTATCCTCCTGACTGTTTCCACTCCCGCTATATGTCCGAAGAAACGCTCCTTGCCCTGAGCCTTCGCCCAACGGCCGTTTCCATCCATTATAATAGAGACGTGTGTAGGTATTCTTGTCATTTTTTATTGGTTTCTCATATCTTCGCCCCAGAATAGTTTTGTCTTGAGGGCCTGGAAGAAATCGGCATCTTTCAGACGCGCCCTTGAAAGCGAAAATTGTGCCAAACTGATGTCCAAAATATCGTGTGAAGAAATCTTTTGACTTCTGTTGTCTGTCGAGAGTATTATCGTCTCAGATTTGGACTTGAATGAAAGGCTGATTTTTGAGGATGAAGGGATGACGAGCGGACGCACATTGAGGTTGTGAGGAGCAAGCGGACATATAGTCAGAACCTCGCAGCGAGGCGTCACAATCGGACCTCCTGCACTGAGAGAATATGCCGTAGAGCCTGCTGAAGTCGAGATTATTATGCCGTCGGCCCAATAAGTGGGAAGGGTTGTTCCGTCCACCGTGACATTTATTGAAAGCAGTCCTGGGAATTGAAGAGTGACCGTAACCTCGTTGAGCGCTGTCGGATTCACCTTGCAGAATCCTTCCTCAGAAAAACCGCTGACCTTCAGGAAAGGGAGACGATCGATGACATATTCCCTATTGAGTACGGCCGTCGCTATCTTCGTATAATCATTCTCCGCAAGGAAGCCCACACGACCGAAATTCACGCCCATCAGAGGAATGTTCCTTCCGCCCAGAAGCGTGGCAGCCGTAAGAAAGGTTCCATCGCCTCCGAGAGCAAGCACAATGTCGAATCCATTAGGAATTTCATTGCCGCAGAAGAACTCCACACCCGCACCTCCATCACGGAGGGATTTTGCAAGCGAGAGCACTCTCTCGTCATTCTTCAAATGAAACTTTTTATAAAATAGTGCAATTTTCATGTTTCTTTCGCATAAAGCCCTCAAATATAGCATATTTTCGCGATTATTTTGTACTTTTGAAAATCTAAATTTTAGAAGCAGTTCAGAAATGACCAAACTGAGTGTTAACATCAACAAAATAGCTACCATCCGCAATGCGCGCGGAGGGAATATCCCCGATGTCAGGGAAGCGGCCATAAAAATCCAGGCTTTCGGAGCTGAAGGAATAACTGTTCATCCCCGCCCCGACGAGCGTCACATCCGTTACAGCGATGTCTATGCGATAAAGCCGATTATCACCACGGAATTCAACATCGAAGGCAATCCCATCGACAAGTTTATGGAACTGGTGCTTGACGTCTGCCCTACCCAGGCGACCCTCGTTCCCGACGGCCCAGATGCAATCACCTCAAACGCAGGTTGGGACACAATCAAAAACAAGGACTTCCTCACCTCCATCTGCGCAAGACTGAGAGAGAAAGGAATACGCAGCTCAATTTTTGTCGATCCCGTACCGGAAATGGTCTTCGGAGCGAAGGAATGCGGAGCGGACAGGGTTGAACTCTACACTGAGGCATACGCTCGTCTTTACGAGGAAAAATCTCCCGCAGAGGCCATTGCACCTTATATTGAAGCCGCAAAAGCAGCCAGACAGGCAGGGCTTGGACTTAACGCGGGCCACGACCTTTCGCTCGTAAATCTCGAATATTTCATAAGAAACATACCTTGGTGCGATGAAGTATCGATAGGTCACGCCCTCATAAGCGATGCCCTCTGGCTCGGTCTCGAAAAAACCATAGTCAAATATCTCAAACAGACTCGATGCTATTAAGAAGTTGTTTGAATTTAATTGCAAAAATTCTTTATGTATCTTTTTGGCATCTTTGAATTCTCTGCTCAGTCATATAGGCCACTGCTATACTCCTTCGCAGTCGAA
>JABUTT010000177.1 GCA_021443515.1 Bacteroidales bacterium | reverse complement strand
GGAGTGTCGCAGAAGAGTCTGTCGTCTCCTATCACGCTGCCTGCAATTTTTCTTATGCCGGTCTTGGATATGGCTTCAGCCCAACGAGCATAAATTTCGTTGAGACTGTTCGCGAATTTTTTTCTTGAGCCTAAGGTGGGGTCAGCTCCTCCAACTATGTAAAGATTGCCCTGGAGCGTGCCGTTCTCGTCTATGAAGCCGTCGTAGGCGATGGTTGTCTTGAAACGGTAATCCGGTCCGAGAGAGAGCAGGGCGGCGCCGGTACACAGGGTTTTGATGGTGGAGGCAGGCACGAAGCGTTTGTCTTCATTGAGACTATAGACGGTTTCGCCTGTGCGCAGATTATAAACTTTGACACCAATGTGAACTCCTTGCAAGTTCTCATTGGTGTCTATCTGTTGTTTAAGATAATCGGTGGCATTCTCGGTGTTAAGTCTCTGTGCTGCTGCAGTTATGCAAAGACACAGAGCCGCTCCCAAGAAGACTGTTTTGCCGATGAACCTCATTATTCGCTTACGACTGCGCTGAGTTTCTCGCAGAGTTCGTCAACTTTAACAAGAAGTTCCTTGATGATTTCGTTGTAGTAGGCTTTCTTGTTGCCTTCTGCAGGATGGTTGATTTTGTCGCGGAGGTTATTGTTAAGCTCAACTGCCTCTTCGATGAGGTCGCCTACCTTTGAAGGATCCTTTGCTGAATTATAGGCAAGAAAAAGTGAACAATCATCAATGAATGAGCCGATTACCCATTCGATGTCTTTCTTAATGTCTCTAAGATTCATAGTGATTATTAGTTTTGAATAAAATGTGTGCAAAGATAAACAAAAACTTTGGATATATCTTATTTGGAGCCCAAGAACTTGAGTGTGCTTCCTTCGGGGCCTACATCGAGTCTTACCCTGCATCCTTCGATGAGGGGATAGTTGTGGGTTTCGTCATGGCTCACGGGAAAATCGTAGGCAATGGGGATGTTCAGGTCTTTAAGGGTGGAGTGGAAGATGTCGAAGACGGTATTGCCCGAGTACTGATCACGACAATTTACGAATCTGCCCACGATAATGCCATTTACATTGTCTATTATGCCGTTGAGGATGAGATGGTTCAACATTCTTTCTATTTTTTTGACGTCTTCTCCGATGTCCTCAATGAAGATTATGGCATTCTTAGCGTCAACTGCCTTGAAGAAATCGAAGTCGGAGGCAATCAGACTCTCATAGACACTCATATTTCCACCTATGAGAATGCCCTCCGCAGAGCCGTAATTGTCAAAATGGTGAGGAGGGTTGTGATATGTTGGAAGGGTGCCGAAAAGAAGGTTTTTGAGCATAAGGGAGATTGAGTCAGTTCCCCCTCCCAAGGCGAGTTGGTGGCCCATATTGGAGTGTATGCTCATGTTTCCGGCACATATTTCAGCGCTGAGAAGGGCGGTTATGTCGCTGTAGCCGACAATCCATTTGGGATGGTCGCGGAATATGTCGGGTTTTAGTCCCTTGAGAACCTGGAGAGTGCCGTAGCCGCCTCTTGTGCATAGAATGGCTTTGATTTCGGGGTCCTCGAGGGCTGAAATCAGGTCTTGCCTGCGCTCCTGGGGACTGCCTGCATAGTAGCCCGAGGGGCGGCAGACATGTTCGCCGAGAACAGGCACGAGACCCCAGCTCTCTACTATGGAGGCTAAAGAGTCAACTATAGTCCGTTTCGGATTGCTTGCGGGGGAGATGATTGCAACCTTGTCTCCTTCATTGAGAAACTCAGGCATTATCAGCGTTGTCCTGCAGCAGCTGCAAACAAGGCTTAAAATTGACAGAAGGAGGAGGGGTTTATTCATAGTGGAGTAGGAGGAGACAGGATGGGGAAGCGGCTATTGGTTGGAGCCCTTGAAGACGGCTCTGACGAGGGACGGCACGTCTGCGACCTTGATTATTTCTATGCCTTTAATCTGGCGGTCCAGCTGGCAGTAGGATGAGATGTAGATTTTCTTGAAGCCTAATCTCTTGGCTTCATTTATGCGGCGGTCGATGCCTGAAGAGGGACGAATCTCTCCGCTGAGACCTATCTCGCCTGTGAAGACGGAGTCGGATGGGATTGAGATGTCGAATGTGGAACTCAGCACCGCTACGATTATGGCCATGTCACAGGCAGGGTCGGAGACCCTGAGGCCGCCGGCGATGTTGAGGAAGACGTCCTTGGCGCCGAGCTTGAAGCCCGCGCGCTTCTCAAGAACGGCGAGCAGCATGTTGAGCCGGCGGCCGTCGAAGCCCGTAGTGCTTCGCTGTGCCGTGCCATACACTGCCGAACTCACCAGTGCCTGCACTTCCACGAGAAAGGCCCTCGAGCCGTCTATCATTGCGCTTACCGCAACGCCGCTGAGCCCTTCCTCATGCATCGGCGTGAGTATCTGCGAAGGATTGATTACTTCTTTGAGTCCGCTTGAGAGCATTTCGAACACCGCAAGTTCTCCCGTGGCGCCGAAGCGGTTCTTTATACTGCGGAGTATGCGATAGGATCCTTTGTTCTCGCCTTCGAACTGAAGCACCACATCCACTATGTGTTCCAGTACCTTAGGTCCGGCAATGCTGCCTTCTTTCGTGATGTGGCCTATGAGGATGACGGGTACTCCGAGGGCTTTTGCAACTTTGAGCAGGCTTGCCGTGACCTCTCTGACCTGCGATACGCTACCGGGACTGCTGTCGAGGCTGTCGCAGTACATAGTCTGAACTGAGTCTATGATTACAAGGTCCGGCTTCTGACGGCGAATCTCTTCTGTGATGTTCTCCAATACGGTCTCACAGTAGATTAGACAGCCGTTTTCGTCTCCGCTCAGCCTTGCGGAACGGAGTTTTATCTGGTTTTTGCTTTCCTCGCCACTGACATAGAGAGTCTTGAGAGCGGGGTTGGAAAGCGGAATCTGGAGGGAAAGCGTACTTTTACCAATGCCGGGTTCGCCTGCGAGCAAGACTAACGAGCCTTTGACAATGCCTCCGCCGAGTATTCTGTCTACCTCCGGAATACCGAGGGTGATGCGCGAATCTCCTTCGTTGATGTCAATGTCGGCGAGGGGCTCCGGTTTGGGAGCGGATATTCCGAGGAGGCCCCTCGAAGCGGAGCCTCCCGAAACATTCTTTCCTGTTGCGACAGTTTCCTCTACCAATGTGTTCCATTCTTTGCAGGCAGGACACTGGCCGAGCCACTTCGGAAACTCATTTCCGCAGTTGCTGCAAAAGAAAACTGTTTTCGCTTTAGCCATAATTATTTTGTAGCCTCTTCTATTTTCTTCATCAGGGCGAACATTATAATCGCTGCAATGAGGCAGAGACCGATGAGAATAGCCCAGTTTGCCATGAGAGGAATCTTGTTCCAAAGCATTGAAGGAATCGAACTGAGGTAGTTACCGATGGCGGTAGCAGCGAACCAGCAGCCCATCATAATACCCTTGTACTTAGGAGGAGCAACCTTCGAAACGAAAGAAATACCCATAGGAGAGAGCAGGAGTTCGGCGAAGGTGAGGGTGAGATAGGTTGAAATGAGCCAGCCCGGGCTGAGTATGCTCTGAGTGCCCTGACCAAGGTCCATAGGAGAGGTCAGACCGAATGAAGCAAGGGTGATGATGAGGAAACCGAGGGCTGCTACAAGCATACCGTATGCGATTTTCTTAGGTGCTGAAGGCTCTTTGCCCTTTTTTGCAAGCGAGCCGAACAGTGCCATCGAGATAGGCGTGAGGGCGACCACGAAGAACGGGTTGAACTGCTGGAAGTCGGATGGCTGTGCATTTACTGTCTCAGGCATGAGTCTGTAGAGGACGTAAGCGCCCATGAGAAGAACTGAAGATACGCCGGCATTGATGAGCTGCGCTCTCTTTGTGGTTGACTGGAAGGTGCCGAAGAGCGTATATACAGACGCTGCGAGGAGGGCGAGAGACCAGATGTTGAAGCCTATCCTCATAGAACCTGTGACTGCAAGGTTGGTGTACTTCTTTGCGAAGAAGGTGAGTGCGGAACCGTTCTGGTGGAATGCCATCCAGAAGAAAATCACGACTGCAAAAACGAGGAAGAGGGCGGTGAGACGATCCTTTGTCTGCTTAGGTGTAAGCTCGACTACAGGGGCCTCGGAAGCCTTTGCCTGTTTTGCGGTGACATCGGCGTGCTTGAACCAGTTGCGGCAGGCAAAGTAGATGCACACGGAGAAGATGAGTGAAATGCAGGCAACTCCGAAGCAGAGACCGTATGCGCCTGAAAGCGCGTCGAGGTAGCCGGCCTCCTGACAAGCGGCGTCATATACATAACCTGCTTTTGCGAGTGATATTTCAGTGATTTTCTTTGCCATGGCAGGTGCGAACATTGCACCGATGTTGATTGCCATATAGAAGAGACTGAATGCATCGTCACGCTTTGCCGCATATTTAGGGTTGTCATAGAGATTTCCTACGAGAACCTGGAGATTGCCTTTGAAAAGACCTGTACCGAGGGCCACGAGGGCAAGACCTCCAAACATTACAAGTTTTGCTGCTGTGCCGCTTCCTGCAGGGAGGGCGAGTGCGAGATAGCCGAGGAACATTACGCCGATACCGACGGTAACGCATTTTCCATAACCGATTTTATCTGCAATTATACCACCTACAAGAGGCATGAAATAAACTCCGGCGAGGAAAATTGCATAGACCTGACCGGCTGCGGCCTCAGACCATCCGAATCTCGCCTGCATGAGGAGTGCGAGAATTGCAAGCATGGTGTAGTAGCCGAAACGCTCACCCGTGTTGGCAAGTGCCAGGGCAAACAGTCCTTTTGGTTGATTCTTGAACATATTTTTTAGTATTAAAGTAAATTCGAATTAAAGCCGAACTCACAAATTTATAAAAAATATTTCGTTGCGAGAGGGATTTTTGCGATATTTGCAGAGATATGAAAACATTTTGGTCAAAATTCGTTTGGGGCATTCTCAGACTTTTGGGAAGGAAGTCCCTCAAACGCCATTATAGAGCAACGCGTTTCGTTTCGTGGGTGTTCCGTAAAATTCATTACAGGGAATATGTAATCTACACCAACCTTGCGAGGAGTTTTCCTGATGTCAAATGTGACGGCCTGAGGCAGATGGTAAACGATTTCTACCAGCACCTTGCCGAGATTTTTGTGGAATTTCTCTATTTCGGCGCAAGTGACCAGGCCAGACTCGAAAGAGACAAACTTGTCCAAATCACCAATGGGGAAGTGCTGAACAATGCTTTTATGAATTCGGCGAGCGTCACTGTGCTCAATTCACACGCGGGCAACTGGGAGCTTGTCGGAGGCGTCTTAGGCTATTTCACAGCCCCTGAAAAGGCAGCCTTCAACAAGGATGAAATGATGGTTACCTATCTGAAACTCCACAGTCCACTTTGGGATGAGATTTTCAAGAAGAATCGTTGCGCTCCCGTTCCGGGCTATACAGGTTTGCTTGAGTCTATGGATGTTATAAAGTATGAGCTTCAGCATAAGAACGAGAAGAAGATATATATCCACAACAACGACCAATATCCTTATGCCCAAGGAGTGGATATAGGCAACTTCCTCAACCAGCCTACTATCGCAATGATGGCGACAATCAATCTGGCTCATAAACTCCACCACAGCGTGCTTTATATGAATATGAACCGCGTCAGTCAGGGGCATTATGAGTGGTCGTTCGAGGTTATATGTGAGGATGCTTCCACCATGGAACCTATCGAAATAGCGAGAAAATACTATGATCTCCTCGAAAGAGACATCAGAAACAATCCAATGAACTATATCTGGTCGCATAAAAGATGGAAATAGCAGAAATCTATTCTTTATACAGCAGCTGCACTTGTCTTTGTACAGATACAAGAAAGATAAGCGAAGGCTGCTTTTTTGTTGCTCTTAAAGGCGAGACCTTTGACGGAAACACATTCGCTCTCGATGCTCTTGCCCGGGGTGCAAAATATGCCCTCGTTAGCGAAGAAATCGGCTCGGATCCTCGTCTAATCAAGGTTGAGGACACCCTCAAGACGCTTCAGGCGCTTGCAATCTATCATAGGGAGGTGACTCTGAAGGATCTTCCGATTATCGGTCTTACCGGCACTAACGGCAAGACCACGACGAAGGAACTCATACGCGCCGTTCTCGCCGCAAAATATAATGTGAGGGCCACTGTGGGCAATTTGAACAATGCGATAGGAGTGCCTGTGACCATACTTTCGTTCACTCCCGATTTGGACGTGGCAGTGGTGGAACTTGGCGCAAGCCATCCCGGAGATATAGATGAACTCACTCCAATCGCTCAGCCAAACTTCGGTCTGATTACCAATGTGGGCAGGGCACATCTTCTCGGTTTTGGCTCTTTTGAAGGCGTTCAGAAGACCAAAGGCGAACTTTACGACTATCTCAAGGCCCACGGAGGCAAGGTCTTCTACAATGAAGATGACGAGACTCTCTGCAAGATGGTTGCCCGCAGGGGTTTGACTCTTACCCATCCATATTCGACAGCATATACTATCTATCCCGAGGCGGCTCTTGCCTTTGATTTCAAGGGTAGAAAGGTGCAGACAAGGCTCATCGGCCGTTACAATCTGCCAAACGTGATTGCCGCCATCACTCTCGGAGAGTATTTTGGCGTACCTGTCGAGGACTGTATTGCGGCTGTTGAGGCTTACGAGCCTACACTTGGTCGCTCCGAATACAAGAAAACAGCCAACAACGAAATAATTGCCGATGCATATAATGCCAATCCAAGCAGTATGGCTGCGGCTCTCGACAATTTCGATGCAATAGAGACATCTGCCCGCAAGGTTGTCTTCCTCGGAGAAATGCTCGAACTTGGAGAATATTCCCTCAAAGAGCATCTTGCCATAGTTCTTAAGGTTGCAGGTATGGGCTGCGATGCCTGTTTCGTGGGAGAGGAGTTTGCCAAAGCCATAAAGGCGGCGGCGCTCGATTTTCCCTGCTTTGCCACAAGCGAAGAACTTTCCCGTCGCGCCGCCGCCTTTTCAGGCTGCATTATTTTGGTGAAGGGTTCACGCGGAACCAGGATGGAACGCGTATTCGAAGCCCTCTAAATATCTTTGATATACGCCCTTCTGCGTTTTACCTGTTTTGAGTCAAATTCCTTCCAGAAGTTCTGGATGTTGTAGTTGTCCTCAAGATTAGCATTGCTTTCAGCCACTTTGAATCCCTTTCTGTTAAGCACAGGGACGATGTATTGGATGATTAGAGCCAATGCGCCCTTGCTTCTCCACTCCGGGTCCATTGCGATTAGTAGCAATTCCAGGGTGGTGTCATACTTTATGAAGAGTTTCTTGAGTATTTTCCACCATCCGAATGGGAACAGGCTTCCGTGACAATCCCTTATGGCAGTGGCAATGGAAGGCATCATCATACCTACCAGCACCAATTTGCCGTTTTCGTCGCGTACCTCAGGCAGCATTTCGATATCAACAAAGTCCAAATAGTCATTGATGAGTTTTGTAATCTGCTTCGGACTTATCTCTGTGAAGCCGTAGAGGTCCTTGTAGGCCTTGTTTAGGAGGTCAAAATACTCGTAACCGGCTACTTCCTTGAGATATTTTTTGCTCTTAGGATGTCCTACCGTGAGGTGGTACTTATATGAGACGATTTTCGCTATCCTGGCGTACTTCTCAGGAATTTCCTTAGGAATTTGAATCCTGTATTCGAGCCAGTCCTTGCCTTTTGTGAGGCCGTATTTTTCAAAGAATTCTTTGTAGTAAGGATAACTGTAGGCGAGGGACATGGTGCTCATCTGGTCATAGCCTTCGACGAGGAGACCTTCGCGGTCTGTGTCGAGAAAGCCGAGAGGTCCGTGCATACGCTTCATACCTCTTGCCTTGCCCCATTCCTTTACAGTTTCCATAAGGGCGTAGAAGACATCATAATCTTCAATAAAGTCAATCCAGCCGAAGCGGACATCCTTTTCGCCCCAGGTTTCGTTTGTCCTATGGTTAATTAGGGCTACAACTCTGCCTGCAACTTTTCCGTCTTTGTAGGCAAGGAAGGCCTGGGCCTCGCTGAATTCGAAGGCAGGATTCTTCTTGGGAGAAAGAGTGGCCTTCGTATCGAATTTCAGTTCAGGCACATAGTAAGGAACATCCTTGTACAGTTCAATAGAAAAATCGACAAACAGGTTCATTTGCCCGGGTGTTTCCACAGGCACAATCTGAACGTTTTTCATTAGATTTTAGTACAGTTTCTTTTCATAGGACCTGTTTAGAAACTGTAAACAGGTCCTGAATGTAACTTGTGCGGATTAAATCATAAGGGTACCTACGAGACCGAGAATTGCATAGAATTCAGGGAGAGCTGCGTAGATGAGAGTGTTGGTGAACACGTCGTGACCCTGTGAGATACCTACGACACCATTAGCACTTACCTGTCCCTGACGGATTGCAGAGAAAAGATAGGCTACGCCCACGAAAAGGCCTACACCGAAGATAGCCAGGCCTGCATCAGGATTTGCCAGAAGTTTGCCGCGGAGCATGAAGAAAGAAACGAAACCGTAAATACCTTGTGTTGCAGGAAGAGCCGAGAGGACCATATATGAACCTGAGCTCTCCGGTTTAATTTTAAGGGCGCCTTCTGCTGCGCTGCCTACGATTGTTGTTCCGATTGAACTACCTACGCCACCGAGACCGAGTACGAGGCCGAGGCCGAGATAACCAAGAATTAAATTAAGCATAATGTTGAAAATTTTAGTTTGTTATAATTTTACTTTTTTTGTGTTAAAGGTTTGTATTTGCTTCCGTCTGCAGAGTAGCCCGAATTTTTGAAAAACTCGAGGAAGTTGAGACGAAGCGGGTGGACAAATGCGCCGAGAACCGCCATTGCGATATTCAGCACGTGTCCGACTACAGCGATGAGAATGAATGCAATCCATCCGAAGCCTCCATCGCCGAGAGCCATTTTTGCAAGGTCATTGAATGCGAATCCGAGCATACCTCCCGCAAGCCCGAGGGCATAAAGACGAAGGTAACTGAGGATGTCGCCAAGCAGGCCCGTAGCCGTGTTGTAGGTCTCCCAGAGTCCTGCTCCGATGTTTTTCAGAGGATTCTGTCCCGGAGTGCGGAATGGGAAGATACCGAAGGCTGCAACGATGCCGAGGCCGATTATTATCCACTTGCATATTTCTGTTTCAATGACTCCGGCAAGGGCAATTGTAAGCACTATAACAGTACCCACGAGGAAGACTGTCCAGCCCCAGACGCTCACTGAACGGCGGAAACCGAGGTTCTTTGTCGCATAGATTGTCTTGACTATCATTGCGAGGCTGAGGTGGATGATACCTATGATGAGAGAGAGTATCATTGCTCCGTCATAACCAGCGATTTTTGCAGGCAGCATGCAGGCCTTGACGCAGTCTGGAATCCAACTTACGCCGAGAAGGTCGATGGAGAAGAAGGTGTGTAGGAAAAGTCCCACAACAAAGGTTCCTACGCCAAGCGTACCCACGAGAGGTGCAAGTGAAGCGAATCCCTTTACTTTCTTCAGGAAGAAACTTCCGATAAAGAGCACGATGCCGTAACCCGCATCTCCCATACAGAGAGCAAAGAAGAGGAGGAAGAAGATGGATATGAATATGGTCGGGTCAAAGCCGTCGTAGGCAGGACGACCATACATATCGGTAAGACGCTCAAACATACTCACGAAGCCGTTGTTCTTGAGTTTGATAGGAGGATTATCCTGTGCGAGGGCCTTTTCCTTGATGCAATACACGCCCTCGATAGCGTTCAGGGAAGTCTCGAGGCGCTTGTCTTCAGCACTTGGCGCGAAGCCCACATATACTGAAAGAAGCCCCTCGGCGGCATTCTGCTCGGTGGCAGAAGCGAGGTAGAGGTCGAGATTGCCTATAACATCTTCGTATGCAGCCTCAAGGATGCCTCTTCCGGCAGAGAGGTTGTGAAGTTCGAGGAGAATGTCTACCTCATTTTGGGTTTCAGTTTCAAGTTTTGCTTCGCTCTGCCTTATGTCGCCTTCAAGAATGATTTCCTGAAGCGATGGAAGAGGATTTTCCGGCGAAGAGGACACAACAACGAACCAAACCTTGCCTTTTTCCTCAGCGATAACCTCGCAAGGGAAGTCCCCTTCAATGCTCTTGAATTTTTTGTCGGAGCAAGAATAGAAGTGGAAGTGGCAACCCTGCTCTTTGAGAGAGGCGATTTTCTCAAAGTCTGCCTCGCCCCACATCTGACGGATTTTTATCTCCTTGTTGATAGCGGCTATATTTGCCTTTGTGGCAGTGAGCCTTTCGAGGAGGGAGTTGGTTGCGGTTATGATTTCACTTGCAGAGGAAGCTATTTCCGGAGGAATAATGCCTTCAGCATAGCGGTTGAGCGTGCTTATGCATTTCTTGATGGAATCGGCCTCTGCTATCATTGCGGTGGACTTTTCGTCAATCGCCTTTGATGAGCGCGTAATATCCACCACACCGAGAGCGGAAAGTTCTTCTATGAACTTGTCCTTATCCTGCGAAAGTAGGATGAAGGAGTATTTTGTCATTTTCTCTATCATGCCTTTTCCTCCTCTTCTTCTTCCGCCTGATGGCGCTGCTTAACTATCTTGGAAGATGCCTTGGAGAGGTTCTCCTCGTCTTCCATAAATCGTTTAATCTTGCGTATGGCCTCTTCGTAGCCCGGAATCTGAACTTTTTCGTAGAGGTTTACCTTCTGGGTGGTTTTCTTTCTCTGGTATTCGAGTATGCGCGCTTTTTCCACGCAAATCTCGCTCTTTATGCCGAATTCGGTGAGTTCCTTGAGAATTCTCACTCCGTCGGCAAACCAGGCCGGAGATGTGAAGGCATTGAACGGAGCGATTTCATAGTGAATCTCCTTCAATGCAGGTACCTTTACTCCGGCAACCTTTTCGATGCGATAGTCCACGTCTCTGATTGATATGAGACCTGGCGTGAACTCGTTCCAAAGGGCTGCAAGATAATCGTATTTAGAAAGGGCTTCTTCCACAAGAGCAGTGTATTTGTCGGCTTCCGCCTTGGCATCCCTGGACACGATTCTCAGCGCTGACTCCTTGTTTTTCAAGGTAGGCAGGGCGCTCTTTCGCATCTTGAGTTGCTTGGTGACGTTGCCGAGCGATGTCTTGTTATATTGGAATACTATAGCCATTGTTATTTATTAACCCAGTATTTGTCGATGAATACTTGCTTGATACCTGTTTCCGCAGGCGAGAAATACTTGCCGAAGAGTTGCCAAGCTGTGTTGAGCATTTCGTCAATTGTGATGTTTACGTCGATTGCAAGCAACTTTATGGCATATTCCTTAGCATAATCCAGACAGCGGAGGTCATATTCGCTGAGGTCGAAACCATTCTCGAGTTTGGTCTTGGCATTCTGTGCGTCTGCATAAAGACGGATGGCTGCGTTCATAACCTGAGAGTGGTCCTCACGGGTCTTCTTGCCTTGAACAAGCTGTTTCAGACGGCTGAGGCTGCGGAATGGGTCGATGATGACCTTTCCCGAATCGGCGTCGGCACGGAGGAAGAGCTGACCCTCGGTGATGTAACCTGTGTTGTCTGGGATAGCGTGGGTGATGTCACCGTCGTTGAGTGTGGTCACTGCGATGATGGTGATTGAACCGCCGCTTGGAAGTTGCACTGCCTTCTCGTATATCTTTGCAAGGTCCGAATAGAGCGAGCCAGGCATAGAGTCCTTAGAAGGAATCTGGTCCATACGGTTGGACACGATACTGAGCGCATCGGCGTAGAGTGTCATATCCGTAAGCAGCACGAGCACCTTCTCGTTTTTGTCCACAGCGAAGTATTCGGCGGCGGTAAGAGCCATATCAGGGATGAGAAGACGCTCTACCGGCGGCTGTTCCGTGGTGTTGATGAAGGTGATGATTTTAGAGAGTGCTCCAGCGCTTTCGAATTCATTCTTGAAATAGAGATAGTCGTCATTTGAAAGACCCATACCTCCGAGGATGATTTTATCTACATCCGCACGGAGGGCAACCTGCGCAATCACATTGTTGTATGGCTGGTCGGCGTCTGCGAAGAAAGGAATCTTCTGACCGGACACAATGGTATTGTTGAGGTCGATGCCTGCAATACCTGTAGGGATGAGCTCGGAAGGCTGACGACGCTTGTATGGGTTTACGGAAGGACCACCAATCTGGCGCTCTTCGCCGTCAATTTCAGGACCTCCGTCAATAGGGGCTCCGTATGCGTTGAAGAAACGTCCGGTGAGAGCTTCGCCTACCTTGAGAACAGGGGGAATACCCATAAATGTTGCCTCAGCGTCGTTGGCGATACCTTCAGTTCCTGAGAATACCTGGAGAGTTACGAGGTCGCCTTTGGTCTTTACGACCTGTGCAAGTTTGCCTCCTACTACAGCGAGTTCGTCATTGCTGACGCCGCTTGCCTTGAGACTTACGGTAGCCTTAGTTATGGCTTCAAGGTGAGTATATACCTTTTTCAATGCTTTAGTTGTTGCCATTGCTTTCCAGGAGTTTATTAAGTTCGTTATGATATTTGTTGAACTGTTCGCTTTCAAATTCCGAGTAGTTCATCTGACGGAGAGTGTTGATTACGTTCTTGAAGTAGTCGCGGCACTTTTCAAAGTCCTCGAATACAAACTCTTTGTCGCAGATTGAAAGCACGAGTTCAAGCATATATTTTTGACGTTTGATAGGGCAGAGGGCGTCGATTGAGTCGAAAGCGTCCTGCTGAAGTATCACAAAGTCAATGAGTTCGCTCTTCCAGAATGTCTCGTGGTAGAACATAGGCACACCATCGTCACCGAGGATGTTGATCTGCTCTGCAGCATCCTTACCTTTGCGGATGAGGTTCTTGGTCTTGTTCACCATCTCAACCCAGCCGTCGCAGATAGTCTTGTTGAGGAAGCTCTGGATTTCCGGATATTCGAGATATTTAGAGTAAGAGTCGATAGGGTTCACTGCAGGGTAGCGCTTCTTGTCGGCACGGTTCTGCTCGAGAGCGTAGAAGCAGCGTGCAGCCTTCTTGGTTGACTCTGTCACAGGTTCCTTGAGGTTACCGCCGGCTGGAGATACAGTTCCGATGAAGGTTACCGCGCCTGTCTTTCCGTTGTTCAAGACAACCATACCTGCTCTTGAGTAGAAGTTAGATATGATGGCTGAAAGGTCAACAGGGAAGGCGTCTGCGCCCGGAAGTTCCTCCATACGGTTACTCATTTCACGGAGAGCCTGAGCCCAGCGGGATGTAGAGTCTGCAAGAAGAAGCACCTTGAGTCCCATTGCACGATAGTATTCGCAAATTGTCATTGCAGTATATACGGAAGCCTCACGAGCTGCAACAGGCATATTCGATGTGTTGCAGATGATGGTGGTCCTTTCCATAAGGTGACGGCCTGTGTGAGGGTCTATGAGTTCAGGGAACTCCGTGAAAATTTCCACAACCTCGTTTGCACGCTCACCGCAGGCTGCCATAACGATTACGTCTGCCTCGCCCTGCTTTGCGATAGCGTGCTGGAGCACCGTCTTGCCGCAACCGAACGGACCAGGAATGAAGCCTGTGCCGCCTTCTGCGATAGGGTTGAGGGTGTCGATGATGCGGACACCTGTCTCCATTATCTTCTGTGGCCTTGGTTTTTCCTTATAGCCCTTGATTGCCACCTTTACAGGCCATTTCTGAGTCATTGTGACTTTCACATCTTCTCCATCTTCGTTAGTGAGGACTGCGATTGTGTCTGCGACCTTGTAGCTGCCTGCAGCGGCAATGCTCTTTATCGTGTATTCACCTGCGAAAGAGAATGGCACCATGATTTTGTGAGGGAGCCAGCCTTCCTTTACTTCGCCGAGCCAGTCTGCGGCGGCAACCTTGTCACCTACTGCTGCGATAGGGGTGAAGTCCCATATTTTCTCTTCGTCGAGGGCTTTAGTGTATTCGCCTCTCTTGAGGAATACGTCGTCCATAACGGCAAGGTTGTTCTGGAGACCATCATAGCAACTTGAGAGAAGGCCCGGACCGAGAGTGACTTCGAGCATCTTGTTCTCAAACTCGACCAGACTTCCGTTTTTCAGGCCTCGTGTGCTTTCAAACACCTGGACAGCGGCGAAGTTGCCGTTTACTTTGATGACCTCGGCCATAAGACGTGTGCCGTCGAGATTGATGTAGCAAATCTCGTTCTGACTTACCGGTCCGTCAAGAGCAACTGTCACAAGGTTGGAAACAATGCCTGTTACTTTTCCTGTACTTTTCATTATAATAGTTTTATTTGTTTTTAAATTTTTGCGTCAACGCCTTTGAACGTGCCGCGTACTTCGCCTACGATGCGGCGGAACATCTCTCTTCCGGTTTCAGGGTCGAGAATGGCCCATCTCTGGACAATCTTCAGTTTGAGAATATATCCGATGACTGCTTCAATATCGAAGTAGTTGAAGATGGTAAGGTCGGATATTTTAGCCCAATAGAGATTGTCGAGAGCCTTTTCCCTGCTGAGTATGTCTCCTGCTGCAAGGGCTTTTTCTGCCTTAGGGGCATCTTCAAAGCTTGCATCCGGGTCAAGAACAATCACATCCATATCCGCAGGCCTGCCAAGTTCCTTATTGAGATATTTTACCTTTTCATTCCTCACATTGAGGTCAAAGTCAAAATAGTCCCTGACAAGTTTGAGGGGGCTTTTGGATGCTTCGATGTAGAATTCTCTCGTGAGGTTCGCCGAGTCTGAGCCTTTGAGGACAAAATCTATATTCTTGTCTTTGCAGAGGCTGAGAATCTCGTCAATGAGCCTGCCGGGAGTTTCTGCATCAAATGTAGAGTCCCGATGAAGTTCCGGCAAAGAGGCAATTATGTAATGGAAATTACTCATTTATCCGAAAATAAGGTTTTTAGTCTCCTCGCGTATGTACTGGCTTATGAGTTCAGCGAAAGTTTCATCTGTGAAACTGAGATAGTAGCCGCCGTTCTTTGGGCCGATTGTGAATCCACCTGCTATTTTCTTTGAGAATTTAACCGAAACATTGCCTTTGAGGGCTTTTGCAACCTCATTCTCAACATAGACTCCGAGGCTCTCCTTCACATTCTCCGGAAGAACTACCTCCACATCTGCGCCTTCGTTTGAGTTCTTGGCAACAGCAAGAATAACTTCTTTTACGAACTGCTCGTCCTTGAGCGCCGCCTTTGCAGGGGCAACAGCTGCTGAAGCGATAATTACTTTTTCTATGGCGGCCTTGGTCTGGTCGAGAGTTTCCTTTGCAGCCATCTTGATTTCTGCATCGGTCTTCACTGCCTTTGCAGCAGCATCTTTTTCAGCCTTTGAAACGATGGCCTCTGCCTCTGATTTAGCATCTGAGACAATCTTTTCAGCTTCAGCCTTGGCTTTGGCGAGAAGTTCTTCGGCTTCCTGTTTTCCTTTAGCCAAACCTTCGTTGTAAAGGCGGTCTGTAAGTTCTTGTAATTTGTTGTCCATATTATTTAATAGTATATTATAGTGTTTATATGATTATCCGAGGAAACTCAGCAGGATACCGGCTGCAACCGCACTACCGATGACACCTGCCACATTAGGTCCCATAGCATTCATGAGCAAGTGGTTTTTCTTGTCGGTTTCAAGTCCGACAATCTCGCTAACACGCGCCGAATCAGGCACTGCACTCACTCCTGCGTTACCGATGAGAGGATTTATTTTGTTACCCTCTTTGAGGAAGATGTTCCAGAATTTCACAAATAGAACTCCGCCCATAGTTGCAATCACAAATGAGAGCAGACCGAGGAGGAAGATTTTAACGGAGCTGGCGCTGAGGAACTCGTTTGCCTGGGTAGATGCGCCCACGGTGACTCCGATGAGGGTGGTAACCACGTCAATCAGCGGACCGCGAGCAGTTTCGGCAAGTCTTCTTGTGACTCCGCTCTCTTTGAGCAGGTTGCCGAAGAAGAGCATACCCAGAAGAGGCAGACCGCTCGGAACTATGAAGGCAGTGAGAACGAAACCTACGATAGGGAAGATGATTTTCTCTCTCTGGGACACCTGGCGTGGGGCTTTCATTCTGATTGCACGCTCTTTCTTGGTGGTGAGAAGGAGCATAATCGGCCTTTGGATTACCGGCACGAGAGCCATATAGGAGTAGGCTGAAACTGCGATTGCACCCATAAGGTGAGGCGCAAGTTTGGATGAAAGGAATATCGCCGTAGGGCCGTCTGCACCGCCGATGATGCCTATTGCACCCGCTTCTGCAGGAGTGAAGCCCATTGTAAGCGAGATGAGATATGCTCCGAAGATACCAATTTGAGCGGCTGCTCCGATGAGCATTAGGCGCGGCTGGCTGATGAGGGCGCTGAAGTCCGTCATCGCTCCGATTCCGAGGAAGATCAATGGCGGATACCAGCCCTGACGCACACCCTGATAGAGTATGTTCAGAACGGAACCTTGCTCGTAAATACCTATGTTCAAACCATTTACGAAAGGTATGTTGCCTATGATGATACCGAAACCGATAGGCACGAGAAGGAGAGGCTCCCACTCTTTCAAAATCGCAACAGTTATGAAGCCGATACCGATGATAATCATAACGAGGTGTTGCCACGTCATGTTTGCAAAACCGGTATATTGCCAGAACTGCTGCAGGGATTCAATGATGGTATTCATTAGCCAATTGTTACTATTGGTGCACTTTCAAGTACGCTTTCGCCTTTTGCAACGTGTATGGCGGTGATTGTGCCGTCACACTCGGCTTCAATGGAATTCTCCATCTTCATAGCCTCGAGAACTGCGACTGTCTGACCTGATTTTACAGCCTGTCCTACAGTTACTTCAACCTTGAGTATCACGCCCGGAAGAGGGGAGAGTACCTGGGTGCCTTTGCCTGATGGAGCCGCTGCAGGTGCTGCCTGGGCAGGTGCGGCTGTCTGCAAAGGAGCTGCCGCAACCGGAGCCACAGGGGCTACTGGGGCTGCCACCGGGGCGTCAATGCCCTGCTCGATGGCTACTTCATAGTTTTTTCCGTTGACAGTGACGGCTGCCTTGCTTCCTTCGATGGAATCAACCACAACCTCATAATTCTTTCCGTTGATGTTGAATTTATATGTTTTCATAATTGTGTAATTATCGTTTAATGGTTATAACATAGCTCTCATAATCGTGAACGGAGCCTTCAATTTCTTCTCTGAGGGCAAGAGCAATGGCTGCCGCAACTTCCTCGTCGGGATTGTTGTTACCTTTTTCGAGAGCGAGCGCCATGGCAACTGCCACTGCTTCCTCCTCGCTCAAACCCTTCTTCTTTCGTGTGAATGTAATCTCACCTGTGTTGAGTTTTCCAATGAAATCGTAGGCATATCGAAGCAGGATGAGTGCAACGAACACCACCAATACGCTCGTAAAGGTAAGCACCCATCCGTGTGGGTCCTTCTCGAGCATAAGGTCGCTCTTGGAAACGGTGAGTAGGAATATAAGTGCTTGGCTCATCATTACATCGGGAGATTATCGTGTTTCTTCTGAGGGTTCGACTGCTGCTTGTTTTCAAGTGAAACAAGGGCGCGAATCACTCTGAAACGGGTGTTCCTTGGTTCAATCACATCCTCGATATAGCCGTAGGAAGCTGCCTGGTAAGGATTGCAGAAGAGTTCTTCATATTCCTTCTTCTTCTCCTCCTTGAAGGCTGCGAGAGCCTCAGGGTCGGTAATGCCTTTAATATCTCTTGCATAGAGGATGTTAGTGGCACCTTCCGCTCCCATAACTGCGAACGAGGCACTTGGCCAGGCGTAGTTCACATCTCCGCGAAGCTGTTTGCAACTCATCACGATGTGGCTTCCGCCGTATGACTTGCGAAGGGTTACAGTAACCTTAGGCACTGTTGCCTCGCCGTATGCGTAGAGGAGTTTCGCGCCATTTGAGATTATGCCGCCATATTCCTGACCTGTTCCGCAAAGGAAACCCGGCACGTCGACGAGGCTGACCAGCGGAATGTTGAATGCATCGCAGAATCGTACGAAGCGTGCACCTTTGCGTGAAGCGTTGATGTCGAGGACGCCGGCAAGGTACTTAGGCTGGTTGGCCACGATACCGACCGTCTTGCCTCCCATGTGAGCAAATCCCACTATGATGTTCTTTGCCCAGTCCTTGTGAACTTCGAGGAAGGCTCCGTCATCAACTATGCTGCCGATGACGCCGTACATATCGTAGGAAGTGTTTGGATTGTCGGGGATAATACTGTTGAGAGAGTCGTCAAACCTGCCCACAGGGTCGTTGGTAGGCTTTTCAGGGGCTTTCTCCTTATTGTTTGAAGGGAGGAAACTAAGAAGCGCCTTGATAGTGGCAATGCCCTCCTGCTCGTTTTCCGCAGCAAAATGGGCGACACCGCTCTTGGTTGCATGAACCGATGCTCCGCCGAGTTCTTCCTGAGAGACAACTTCTCCTGTCACGCTCTTCACTACCGATGGTCCTGTGAGGAACATGTAGGATGTATTCTTGACCATGAGGGTAAAGTCTGTGAGGGCAGGGGAGTAAACCGCACCGCCTGCACAAGGGCCGAAGATTCCGCTGATTTGAGGAATTACTCCGCTTGAGAGGATGTTCCTTTCAAAAATTTCACCGAAGCCGGCAAGGGAGTTGATGCCTTCCTGAATGCGTGCGCCTCCACTGTCGTTCAAACCTATGACTGGAGCGCCGTTCTGGAGGGCAAGATCCATAATTTTGCATATTTTTGCCGCCATCATTTCGCTGAGGCTGCCTCCGCTTACCGTGAAATCCTGTGCGAATACATAAACGAGGCGGCCGTCGATTGTACCCATACCGGTAACGACTCCGTCTCCGTCAAACTTTGTCTTTTCGCTTCCGAAATTCGTGCATCTGTGCTGCACGAACATATCGTATTCCTCAAAACTTCCCGCATCGAGAAGAAGTGAGATTCTTTCCCTCGCAGTGAGTTTGTTCTTGGAATGTTGGGTGTCGATTTTGTCCTTACCGCCTCCAAGAGACGCTTTGGCACGACGCTCAACCAACTCTTTGATTTTCTCTGTCTGTTTACTCATATAATGTATTACTCATAAAATCCTATAATCTGGCCTTTCTCGACCTTCTCACCCTGATGTGCGAACGTTGCAACTATGCGTCCGTTCTTCACTGCCTCTATCGGCTCAATGCCGTAATTTGCCTGAATGTATGCTGCCGGAACATCTGTAGTGACTTCTGTTCCTACAGCCTTTTGAAGTGAAGAGTCCTCGACATCTATTTCCCATATAACCGAGCCTTTCACAGGAGCCTGGATAGGCAGTGCATTCGGGAACTGAGCCTTGATGGCATCCACATCTTTGATCTTATCATAGTCATATTTTGCTTCTGCAGGTTTTACGATTGCTTCCTGAACGCCGTATTTGGTAGCGATCTCTTTCATCTTGCCGCTCTCATAGGTCTCTTTGAACAGGCTGTCGATCACTTCAACCAGGTCAGAGCCTTTTCTGCAGCCTACGCCGTACTCTTCCTTGGTAAGCTCAGTGGTGTAGTACAGTTCCGGATAGCTGGTGCCTTCACCGATCATGGCGCCTGCCATCAGAAGGTCGATGATCGCTGCATCAGAAGTGCCGGAAGCAACTTCCATCAGAGCATCTGCCTGAGATGCTACAGAGTTGGCCTTCAAGCCGTTATCTTTTGCAGCCTGCTCACCTGCAGAACCTGCTTCAACAGCAACGGTCATGGATTTGATTACCTCGATGGTGATCGCTTCTGCTGCTTTTTCCACTTCCTCACCAAGCTTCTCTACTCCTTTTTCCACTTCCTCTCCAAGCTTCTCTACTTCTTTTTCTACTTCTTTCATAACTTCTTCCGCTTTGGATTCGCTGACAGAGCCGGCTTTCGTGCCGCATGCTGTAAGCATGGTACATGCCATGATACCTGAAAGAATCAGAGCAAGTTTCTTTTTCATGAATATTTTCCTCCTTAAATATGGTTCGTTAACCGACTGTCATAATAACATGGTAGTAGAGTAAAGTCAAACAGCATCCTGCAATTCACGCAGAATGGCGGCTGATCTTCCTCTTCCGCGAAAGATCGCCGCCATTTGGTTATATTGTTATGTCCATTTGTATCTGTATCGATAAACAGGCTCCTGATCGATCTTATTCGTATTTCCAAACACGATCCGAATCCCTGCTGTTGCTTTTATCTCCGCTGTCGCGCGGATCTCTTACTGCTTTTTCTTTCAGTTCCCACTTTTTTGATTTCGTCAGGCTCCTTTCCGAATCTCAGCTTTCAGTTCGCCGTTTTCAAGCGCGATATGGATCTCATCGCCGCCTGCGATCTCGCCGCCTAAGATTGCTTTGGCTGCCAGCGTCTCGATATGCTTCTGCACATATCGTTTCAGAGGACGCGCGCCATAGATCGGGTCATAGCCTCTCTCGATGACAAAACTCTTTGCCTCGGGGCTAAGGGTAATGGACAGCTCCTGGTCCGCCAGACGTTTGTTGACGCCGGCCAGGATCAGATCCACGATAGAAGCAATGCTGTCCTTCGTCAGAGGCTTGAAGAGAATGATCTCATCCAGACGGTTGAGGAATTCCGGACGGAAATG
>JABUTT010000019.1 GCA_021443515.1 Bacteroidales bacterium | reverse complement strand
GCGGTATTTACCGAGCCTATGCTTGCCTGCGTGGGTCTTGCCGAGCAGGATTGCACACCTGAGACTTATTCGGTTCACAAGAGCTTCTATCGTTCAAACGGAAAGGCTCTTTGCATAGGGGAGAGCGATGGTATGGCTAAAATAATTGTGGACAATGCTTCAGACAAGATAATCGGAGCTTCTGTCCTCGGGGCTTCCGCTGACCTGCTCATTCAGCAGATTGCAGATGTAATAGCTCTCGGCGGCACTTTCACTGCTTTCCGCAACATCGTCCACGCCCATCCTACACTCTCCGAAGTGCTTATCGGATAAGGTTGCAAAGGACAGTGGACAAGATATAAACTGCTTCCGGGCAGTATATGACAAAAAAAAGTCGCGGTTATTTAACCGTGACTTTTATGTTTCTTTCCTTTGCACGAACTTCGGAATCGTTACCGCAGTCAGGACTGTATTTTCCTCTCGGTATATCCTCGAAAATGAAATAGTTGGCTTCACGCGCTGCAACTATTGTCTCTGTGAGGGCTGTGTTCACCGCAGACAGAGCGAGGTTGAGCAGTGAACCTACAATACCTCCTCCACTGAAGGTGGAGTTGTCCGACAGGTCGAGATAGAGGTCGCAATCCCTGTCGAAGAGAACTTCTCCCGTGTGGGCTGACTTTATGACATATCTGATTTTTGTGGATATTCCGAAACCTTTCTTTGTCCAACTGTCAATGACCGAAAAGACCACGGCATCGACTCCAAAGACTTTTTTGAACGGTTTGAGGTCAGCCTCGAAGAAGAGTTCTGCATCGTAGGCGCTCTCCGCTTTGAGAATGTCCATCGCAAGACGAGGTGAGATCACATAATATCCTGCTTCTGCGAGAGGTCTGCTTATGGATGTGTAGAGGAGTTCCTTTGCTTCAACATTGCTTGAATTGTTGATAGGAGGCATTACCAGGATGGTAACAGGCTTTTCCTCATACATTTGTGGATATTCCATGCCTCTTGTTGTTTTAGAGGCAGAGCCGCAACTTGCAAGTACAACTGCAGCCGATAATAATATGAAGATTCTTTTCATGGCCTATCGAGATGAGAATTTTTTAAGCAAAGGCATAATGAAGGTCGTGGCCTCGGGATAGTATTCCATCTCCATCTGAAGCAGTTCCAGACCATATTGCCTGAAATAAGTTACAAAATCGCCGGAGGTGAATATGGCTTTCTGCTCCGATGTCGCATACTCTGTGAAGGCAGATGCAGTTTCAGGGATGAGAAGCAGATATCCGTATTCTGCGCATATTCCCGGGGCAGGCTTGTTGCAAAGTCCTCCCGGGTGTTTTACGAGGTCTTCATAGAGTACAACAAGGTCGCAGACAGACTGGGGAGTCTCCCTGTGGAAGTTGTTGTAGGCAAGTCTTTCGTATCTTGTAGTTCCGTCGCTTTCTCCACCCCAATAGTAGAGAACCTGGGCCTTGCGGGCTGAGCCACAGGAAGCCAAAGAGACGATGAAAACAAGGAGAATTAAGGCTTTTCTCATAATTCTATGATTTTATGCTCTCCCGTTGAAACGAAAATCTGTTTCTGGAAAACAACCTCGCCCAAGTTCCTGACTTCGACATTGTGCTTGCCCGGAGTGATTACGATGGTGTTCTTCACCGTCTTCTTGATATTGCGGTCTTTTCGCCAAGCTCTCTGATAGACAGCCTGAACATTATAGGTGTTGTCGTCGATTTTAACATTCAGATTAACTTTCTTTGTAGGAGCCACGAAGGAGATTTCCGCCTTGTCTTCCACACCTGAAACCACCGTATGTACGCCGCATCCTGTGAGAAGGAGCGTAAAAATGGAAATGATGATTAACTTTTTCATAGCCTATTTCTCCAAAATGTAATAGTTGGTCAAATTCTCAGTATCTAAGGCTTCGCCTGCGTATGAGCAGATTGAGATTTCGTTCTCAGGATTGTCGCCGATGGTACTTTGGATGGTAACGATACCAACCTTTGTGCCCGGGAGTTCCACCTTCATGCCGTTCTGAGGATTGGTTACGGTCTTTCCTTTCTTATATACAGGGAAGTTGTCGCCTGCAACGAGGCCCTGGGAAGCGCCGCCTGAAACAAAGTATGAACCGTCGTCTACAGATAGAATGTATGACTTCCAAGGCTTGTCCATACATTTGTTGATGATGTTTTCCACAAGCTGTGAGATTGCGGCGGAGATGGCCTTGTCGCTGAGAGTAGCATCGAAGCCCTGCTGTCCGCCCAAACCGAGAGTGGTCTTTGAAGTGGTTTCTGCATAGCCTTTAGCCTCGTCTGAATAGATGATGAGACCTGAAGAAGCCTCTACAAGACGAATGCTTACTCCTGCCTCGACTGTCTGTGTCTTAGATGAAGAGAAGAGTTTCTGGTCACCCTGGGTCTTGCGGCCATATTCGGTGATTGAACCGAGGATTATGAAATCCGCTCCGATTTTGCTCATATTGCTGCCGGCCTCTTTCACGAGAATGTCGAGGTCTTCTCTTTCAAGAAGGATGAACTTTCCGCTTGTGGCAAGTTTTGATGAAAGAATGTCCAATGCCTGTTTGCGCATAGGGTCATTCTCTTTGTCGTAGAATAGACCTTTTGAGTACTGTGTCTCATTTGAGAAACGGCCGATGGCTACTTTTCTTTTGATTGTGCGCTCGTTCTGTGCTAAAGAAGGCAATGCAAAAGAGATTGAAAGCATTGCGATGAGTGCAGTTGAAATTAACTTTTTCATATAGAATCTGTTGTTCTTGTTCTAACAATTATTGTTGTCCTTTATACTATCTTCATCATCAGATTGTTTCCCGGGACATTTTCATTCTACAAATTTATCTAAAATTCCACTTATCTGCAAACCTTATTCCATTCGATTTTCTCATTTTTGAGCAGCCATTCTTTTCTCCGGGTGCCTCCGGCATAGCCTGTGAGGGATCCGTCGCTTCCGAGAACTCTGTGGCAAGGGACTATTATCGATATCGGATTATGACCTACCGCTCCTCCCACGGCTTGCGCGGACATTCTTGCAAAACCTGCCTCTGAGGCTATTCTGCGGGCGATTTCTCCGTAGGTGATAGTCTTTCCGTAGGGGATTGAGAGAAGAATGTTCCAGACTTTTTTGCGAAAGTCCGAGCCTTGAAGGTCAAGTACGGGGGTAAAGTTGGGAATGCCTCCGGAGAAATATATGTCGAGCCAGGCTGCTGCGTCTTTAAGAGCCTTTGGGGCATTGAAGCCATCAAGGGCACAATCCTCGATTTGTTCATTTCGGATTGCACCCTTGAAATATTTCTGTCCGTCAAACCACAGTCCGCAGAGCCCTTTTTCGTTTGCTGCAAGACTGATGGGGCCGATGGGCGAAGAATAGTGACTATAATATATCAATGTAGTAAGGAAGAAGTGCGTAAGTGGCAGGAGTGTTTTTGAAACAGCCTGAAACCTGGTCGTATGCTTTTGAAAGAATAGGGGAGACTTCTTCAATCATAGCCCTGATTTCCTTGTCGGTACTTGTAGGCTGAAGCAATTCCATAAGGACTTCGATGCCTGAAACTGTCTTAGGATATTCCACGATATTGTACTCCGAGAAACTGTTGTAACTGTTGCCTGAAAGCGAGCCTGCCATAAGCACTGCATCTTTGAGCGTTCCTATGCCATCGACAAGGCCGATTTCGAGAGCGTCGCTACCGGTCCAGACACGTCCCTGTGCGATAGAGTCGATGTAATCTGTGGATTTTGAACGGCCCTCGGCAACAATAGATGTGAAGGTGTCGTAGATTTCTTCCACGCTCTTTTGCATATAGGCTGTCTCGGCATTGTCGAGTGGCCTCAGTCCCTGGAGCATATCTGAGTGCTTGTTTGAATTTACCGGAACGATGTTGACCTTGGCTTTATTTATGACCTTGCCTAAATCCGGAACCATGCTGAAGACGCCGATTGAGCCTGTGAGGGTGGTCTTGTTGGAGAAGATGTAACGGCAACCGCAACTAATCCAGTATCCGCCACTTGCAGCATATCCGCCGTATGAAGCCACGACTGGTTTTGCCTCGCAGAGAGCGTTGAGTTCCTGCTTGATTTTGTCTGAAGCAAGCACGCTTCCGCCAGGAGAGTTTACACGAAGAACGACTGCCGTGATGCTTTCATCGTTGCGAACCTTGCTTATGATTTCGGCAAAATCGTTGCCTACGATTTCGTTTCCGCGTGAGCCGCTCTGGGCTTCGTTGATTTGTCCGTCAGCGAAAATAATGGCAATTTTGCTTGTCTTTCCATTAACTTCCCAAGCGGTTTTCTTGGCCTCGATATAGGAGTCAAGACTTATCATCTTCACATTCTTGAATGAATCTTCCACTGTAATCTCGGCAAGTTTCTGCTTCATTTCATCACGTGAGAGCAAACCATCCACAAGGCCGTTGTCAAGCATATCTGTGGCATTGTTAAGTGAAAGATTGTCAACGAGATAGTTTAACTTCTCAATGCTGATTCCACGACTTTCAGCAACTGCTTCCGCTACGGTTGCCCAGAGGGATTTTATCATTACGGTAGTCTGCTCGAGGTTTGCTTCGGAAGGCTTGTTGGCAATGTACATTTCGCCTGCCGATTTATATTTTCCGTGGCGGATGAGCTGCATATTTACTCCCACATAGTCGAGTATGTCTTTGAGGAAAATGAGGCGTCCGCTCAAACCAAAAATCATTGCTGAAGCGCCTTTAGAGTTGTTCATATAGATTTTATCGGCAACGGAAGAAAGGTAGTAATCGCCTGTGGATGCATTATCCATAAATGCGATTATGCTCTTGCCGCTGCGACGGAATTCGGTGAGGGAAGCCCTGATTTCCTCGATGGAGGTAATTCCGCTTGCTCCTTCCGGACGGATATAAATGCACTTGATTGCAGGGTCTGCTGCCGCCGCGTCAATGGCGCGAATAACGTCGAACTGCGCTACGGTAGCAGAAACGGAGCCGCTTCCGAGTCCCGAAACAGATGAAAAAGGATTGTCTGCATTGATTTTCTCGACGATGTTGAGTTTCGACATATCGATTTTCAGCACTGCATTCTGAGGAACCGTCACAGTGGACGAAGTTGAAGATGCAATTGATGTAATCAGTGTGAAAAAGAAGAAGAGGGCACTGATGAGTTGCATGAGGAAGATGCCCGCCATCACGCACAAAATGGTTCTAATCGAATCTTTCATATTATTGTCTGTTGTTTCTTTTTAGTTGGTTTCAATTTCAGTCCAATTTGCAACTCGGTTGCAGAAAGTAGTTGGTAACTTTGTATCGCTTAATTAGGCGTAGAAAAGTCTGAAACACTACAAAATTAAGAAAATTTATGAAATGTACCATAATATTGTCCTTAGGCTTGCTTTTCGGAGTTAACGCGATGGCTCAGAGCACTAACTCGCTACCTGATTCTTTAGACGTTTATGGCGACAGATCCGATTCCCTGAATGCGGCGGTTTTCGTTTCCCGTCAGGATGGAATCTCGAAAATGAAGCCTATCAGGACTGAGGTGATTTCGGCAGCGGGTTTGTGCAAAATGGCTTGTTGCAACCTTGCAGAGAGTTTTGAGAACTCGGCAAGTGTCACGGTGGGCTATTCGGATGCAGTCACGGGAGCGCGTCAAATCAGACTTCTCGGCCTGAGCGGCATATATACTCAGATGCTCGACGAAAATCGTCCGGTGATGAGAGGCATAAGCGCGCCATGGGGTCTTACATACGTTCCGGGACAGTGGCTTTCAAGCATACAGATTGCAAAGGGTTCGACGAGTGTGATAAACGGCGTGGAGAGCATGACCGGCCAGATAAATATGGAGCACCGCAAACCTACGGATGAGATACCTCTCTTCGTCAATGCGAGCGCCATGCTCGACAGCAAGGTCGATCTCAATGTGGCATCTTCGCTTCAAATTGGAGAGCATTGGTCAACTGTAATTCTCGCTCACGCGGACAAGAATTTCGTTTCGCACGATATGAATGGGGACGGCTTCAAGGATGAGCCTCTCGCCACACAGGTAGGCTTCTCAAACAGGTGGCTCTACTACGCTGCATCCGGGCTTCAGGTGCGTTTTGGCGTAAGGGCAACCTGGGACAATCGCAACGGTGGTTCAAAGGACAAAAATTCCTGGCAGAGCCATATAAACAACAACTCCGTCAATGCCTACGTCAAGGTGGGTGTGCCTCTAAATGACGACAACAGCCAAAATATAGCCTTTGTGGGTGACTACACCTGGCAGAAAATGAATTCGGATTTCGGCCCTAAGACTGTCTATAATCCCGGCTCACATTCCGTGATAGGAAATCTGCTTTATCAGAATCAAACTATTGACTGGTTCCATTTTACGGCAGGTCTCGGAGTCGTCTGGGACAGGCTTCAGGTGGATTTCGACCGTTTTGGCATTAAATCCAATCCACTCTACAACCAGACTGAAGCGAGGGCATTTTTCGAGGGGACATTCAAGACTCTCGATGATAAATTCTCTACCATTCTCGGTCTTAATCTCAACTATTACACCGGTCACGGTGTGAGGTTTTCTCCTCGTCTGACCTTGAAATATGCTCCTATCGATGACCTTGTAATCAGGGCGAATGCCGGTAGGGGACTCCGCTTCTCAAATCCTCTCATAGACAATATAGGTGTGCTTTCTACGGGTAAGACCTTCGTGGGACTTGACTCTGTTGGCAATCCTCTCGAAGATGCCTGGACTGCAGGAGGAAACATCACTTACTATCTTCCATTCGGACTCGGTAGCAACTATATCAGTTTCGACTACTTTCATACGAACTTCGCCCAGCAACTCGTGCTTGATTACGACAACTGTGGAGCGAACAGCATCGGGTTCTATATGTTGGACGGCAAGAAGAGTTACACCCATACCTTCCAACTTGACTTCAGCACCGAGCCTATCGAGCGTTTTACCATCACTCTCACGGGCAGATATTCTATTGCAAAGGCAGAATATGTGAATGTGGGCTTGATTGACAGACCTATGACAAGTATGTACAAGGCTGTGCTCAACCTGCAATATGCCACAAATCTGAACAAGTGGATATTCGACTTTACAGCTTCCCTCAACGGACCTTGCACGGTTTACAAGTTTATGGAGCAGGCCAAGGATGCTCAGGGCAACCTCCTTTATCCGAATGGCAAGACTCCAATCTATCCTCTGCTTTATCTGCAGGTTACAAAGCGTTTCAAGATGGTGGACATCTATCTCGGCGGCGAGAACCTTACGAATTTCCGTCAGAAGAATGTGCTTCTTGGCTCCTATGATGCCCAGGGAAAGATTGATCCGATGTCTGCAAGTTTCGATGCTTCGCAGGTGTGGGGCCCTCTTATGGGAATCAAGGCATATTTGGGCATCCGTGTCACTTTGTGGAAGAAATCATAGAAGAAGCCTTTAAGTTCGAATTAAAATGCTTCTAAATAATAAGGAATTAACAAATATTTAATAAATTTGCGTTATGAAAAAGATTATTAGCTTCTTTGTTGCAGCATTGTTCTGCATTAGCCTTGTGAGTCTTCAGGCAAAAACTCCAAAGAAATCTGAAACAGTTGTATTCAATGTACATCTTCATTGCGCTGACTGCGTAAAGAAGGTAAATGAAAACATTGCATTTGAAAAAGGCGTTACAGACCTCAAGGTTTCGCTTGACGAGCAGACCGTTGCAGTAAGTTACAATCCTGACAAAACCTCTCCTGAGGCCCTTAAAAAGGCAATCGAGAAACTCGGTTACGAGGTAAAAGGCGCTAACGGTTGCAAAGGTGGCTGCCACAAGGATGGCGAGTGCAAGGACTGTAAAGGCGGCGAGCATAAAGATGGCGCTTGCAAGGGCGGAGAATGTAAAGGTAATTGCGGTGGCTGCGATAAGGCTGAAACCTGCCCAGCAGACGGTTGCCACAAAGGCGGCGAGTGCAAGGACTGCAAAGGCGGTGAGCATAAAGATGGCGCTTGCAAGGACTGCAAAGGCGGCGAATGCAAGGGCGATTGCCACAAAGACGGCAAAGCATGTCATAAAACAAGTAAAAAATAATGTACGAAATTTTAGAAAAAGAACAGCTGACGCCTGATATCTGCAGAATGAAGGTTAAGGCGCCAAGGCTCGCTAAAGTCGCTCTTCCGGGTCAGTTCCTCATTGTGAGGGCTACCGAAAACGGAGAGCGCATTCCTCTTACCATAGCCGATTATGACAGTGAAGAGGGGACTGTGGTCATCGCCACACAAAGTATCGGCACATCAACGAATAAAATCAATGCCCTTGAGGTCGGCGAATCCTTTATAGATGTTGCCGGTCCGCTTGGCAAACCATCGGAGTTCTGCAACATCGACATTCCAAAGGATGCATATTATTGCTTCATTGCCGGAGGTCTCGGCGCTGCTCCTATTTATCCGCAGGCTAAATACCTTCACGAAAAAGGCATACATTGCGATGTTATTCTTGGAGCACGCAGTTCAGTGAATCTCGTGTATAAGAAGGAACTTGAGCAGGTTTGCGATAAGGTTTATGTCTGCACGGATGATGGCAGCGAGGGCTTCCACGGACTTGTTACTGCCCAACTTGAAAAGGCTGTGAAGGAAGACGGCAAGAAATACACTCAGGCTGTCGCAATAGGTCCTATGATAATGATGAAATTTGCAACTCTCACCGCATCGAGTCTTAACATTCCTGTTATCGTGAGCCTCAATACGCTCATGGTGGATGGTACGGGTATGTGTGGCGCCTGCCGTATAACTGTTGACGGCGTTACCCGCTTCGCCTGCGTGGAAGGTCCTGAATTTGACGGCACGAAGGTAGATTTCGCAGAAGCGCTTTCTCGTGGCAGAATCTATTCAGATCTTGAGAAGGCTTCGCTTGAAGAATATCACAAATGTAAAATAGGGAGGGGAAAGTAATGGCAGAAAGATTACCCCGTACTGCGCCGATTGAGCGCGATCCACAGGTCCGTGCAAAGGATTTTGAGGAAGTTTCTCTCGGTTACGACAAGGAAAGGGCTCTTGCAGAGGCTTCCCGCTGTCTCAACTGCAAAAATCCGCGTTGTGTTCAGGCTTGTCCAGTGAACATTCAGATTCCGTCCTTCATTGCTCTTGTGAAATCAGGTGATTTTGAAGGGGCAGCCGCAAAAATTGCCGAAGATTCGTCTCTTGGCAGCGTCTGCGGTAGAGTATGCCCTCAGGAAACCCAGTGCGAAGGAAGTTGTATCCTTGGCGTGAAAGGTGAGCCTGTTTCAATTGGCAACCTTGAGCGTTTCGTGTGCGACGAGGCAAAGAAAACTCCTAAAAGTGTTGCTGTACCGGAGCATAATGGTCATAAAGTTGCCGTTATTGGTTCAGGCCCGAGTGGCCTTGCCTGTGCAGCCGACCTTGCTAAATGGGGCTATGAAGTCAAGATATTCGAGGCTCTTCACGCATACGGTGGTGTGCTTCAATATGGTATTCCTGAGTTCCGTCTTCCTAAGGAGACCGTTCTCAAGAGCGAGATTGACAATCTCAGGGCTCTCGGAGTCGAGTTTGAGGCTAATGTCATCGTAGGAAGGACAATTTCGATTGACGCCCTTATCGATGATGAAGGATATGAAGCTGTGTTTGTCGGCACCGGAGCGGGCCTGCCTATGTTTATGCGTATTCCGGGCGAAAACCTCAATGGTGTGTTCTCGGCAAACGAGTATCTTACTCGCTGCAATCTTATGAAGGCATATAAGGCCGATTATGACACTCCTTATTTCCACGCTTCAAAAGTTATCGTCGTGGGTGGTGGCAATGTGGCAATGGATGCTGCACGTACAGCACTTCGTCTCGGAGCTGATGTGACCGTGGTTTATCGCCGTACCGAAACCGAACTTCCTGCGCGTAGGGAAGAGGTTCATCACGCCATGCAGGAAGGTGTCAAGTTCGCATTCCTGACAAATCCTGTTGAGGTTCTCGGTGCAGAAGGCAAGGTAACGGGAGTAAAGTGCATAAGAATGGAACTTGGCGAGCCTGACGCAAGCGGTCGTCGCAGTCCTATAGCAATACCGGGCTCAGAATTCGACATCCCTGCCGATGCAGTGATTATGTCACTTGGTACGAGTCCAAATCCTCTCGTGGGAAAGACCGCAGGTTTGGAACTCGGACGCAAGGGAACTATATGTGCAGATGAAAACGGAGCAACATCGAGAGCGGGTATTTTTGCCGGTGGAGATGCTGTGAGTGGCGCTGCAACCGTGATTCTTGCCATGGGAGCAGGTCGCAAGGCTGCAAAGGCTATAGACGAATACATCAAGAGCAAATAGACGTTCATAACATAACAACGAAAATAACTCAAAAAAAAGCTCATACAGAGCAAAAAAAGACCGCTGCAATAGCGGTCTTAATTTTTATGGAAGCAGTTTGGAATAACCTTACTTCTGCCCGTAATAGGCATTCGGTCCGTGTTTTCTCATAAAATGCTTTTCTATGATTTCCGGACGAATTGTGGCTGCTGGATTGAGGGCGAGAGTGATGCTGTCCATTTTGGCAATCTCCTCGAGAACTACTGAATGATAGACAGCTTCATCGGCATTCTTTCCCCAGGTAAACGGTCCGTGATTCTTTACGAGTACGCCCGGAACATGGGTAGGCTCAATGCCTTTGAAGGTCTCCACAATCACATTTCCTGTCTCAATCTCATAGTCTCCGTCAATCTGCGAGGAGGTCATATCAGCAGTGCATGGGACATCTCCATGGAAATAATCTGCCTGAGTTGTTCCAAGGCAAGGAATGTTCTTTCCTGTCTGAGCCCACGCCGTAGCGTAAGTAGAATGGGTATGCGCAACGCCTCCGATATTTGGAAAGGCCTTGAAGAGAACGAGGTGGGTAGGCATATCTGATGAAGGCCTGAGTTTGCCATCCACCACCTTGCCGTCCATATCGAGAACCACAATGTCCTCTGCACGGAGTTTGTCGTAAGGCACACCGCTCGGCTTTATTGCGAACACGCCTTTCTCCCTGTCTATTTCAGACACATTTCCCCAGGTAAAAAGCACCAGAGAGTGTTTTACAAGGTCGAGGTTGGCTTTAAGTACCCTTTCTTTGAGTTCTTCGTACATATTATTTTCCTTGCTTTTTATTGCCGCAACTGTGATTCTTGCCTTTTTTGCAGTCGCAATTGTGTTTGCCATCCTTGCAGCACTTTCCGTCCTTAACCGATGCGAGGTAGTTCTTGATTACATCAGGAATATCGGTTGAAACGTAGGTGACTTCGTGACGGATTGCCCAGTCTATAACCTCAGGGTCGTTGCTCATCCATAGAGTTGTTTCCATACCGCATTTGTTGGCGTCGGATACGAACTGCGGGTTATTCATCATAACATTAAGGTTGTAGGAAAGGCATTTTATTCCGAGATCGTGGTAATAGGACACAGGTTTTTCGTTGATGTCCGAACTTACATACATAAGGTAGGCTTCCGGACAAAGACGCTTGAATTCCCTGAGCACCCACTCGCTGAATGATATGAACTGGAATTGGCTGATTGGCATATCGAGTTCCTTCACGAGAGCGAGAATAGCTGTCACGACCTGAGTTTCACGAGCCTTGGTAGGATGTTTTTTGATTTCCATCACAAGGGTGGTGTTAGGGTCCTGCTTGCCTTGAAGGAGGAATTCCCTGAGTGAAGGAATCTGGTGTCCGTTAGGGAGAACGACTGCACGAATCTCAGCATAATTGTTTTTCTGGGCATCGAGACCTGTTTTCAAGATTTTCGGGCCATGAAAAACGATGAGAGAGTCGTCGGCTGTCATATTCACATCGAATTCGACACCTGCCACACCTAATTTCTGTGCGCGCGCAAGGCTGTTCACGGTGTTTTCATAACTGCCTTCCGAACGATAGAATCCTCTGTGTGAAACCACTTTAGGCTGTGCCACTGCCCCTAAATAGAGGCAGGAAGCACAGAGTATCAAAATTATTTTCTTCATTTATCTGAATGACTATTTTGTCACTTTAAGGTTGTCGAGCCAGATACGGTTCTTTGCTGCCACGTATTTAGGCTGGTTGCCGCTTGCGATACCAATAATGGTAGTGGCGTCTGCACCGGTAATTGTGACTTCGTGGTGGGTTGCAATGAAGTAACCTGCTTCGTTTGAACCATTTGCATCAGGAGATGTGTTGGTGAGAACCTTGCTTGTTGCTCCATCGATTGTGCCCGAACCTGAAACGATGTAAACAGTTACGTTCAAGCCTTCTGTTGCAACGATTGCAAGCGAACCTGTTGAAGAATCCGGAATTGCGTAAGGGGCGCAGTCAAAGCTGAGAGTTACATTCGTTGCTGCTGCAAGTTTGCTAAGGGCAGGCACGCAGAGAACTCCGTTTGCAGAACCTGTACCATACTTGACGCAACCTGAGCAAGGGTAAATCTTGGTGAGATAACCGAGAGCCTTGCCGGATGATTCAACCTCTTCCCACTGAGCACTCCATGCAGGCCAGTATTTGTAACGATATGCGTGGTTTGCAGTAGTAGGACCGCCGACATCGGTTGCATTGTTAGAAGGATTTACAATGGCGTAGTTGCTGTTGAATGATTCGCCTTCCTCCGTGTAGTCCTTGAGAGCGGTGTTAGGGTTGATTGCGTATGAAAGATTGAGGTAGTCTCCACCCATCCACATATCGTTGAAGTCTTCGTAGAATACGACATTTGTCATATCAGGAGCAGCTGCAGAAGTGAATGAAATCTCACCCCATTCAGAGTTTTTGTACTCCATAGGCTTGCTTGTAACCTGCTGAATTGCAATTGTGTATTTCTTTGAAACATCAAGTTTCGCAAATGTGAAGCGGTTGTAGCGATATTGTGCAGTGTAAGAAACTGCAGGATATTTCCTGAGGGTGTCGCCATTCTCGCCAATGAGTGCGATGTTGAAATTCCTTGCTGCATCGATGTCTGCATTTACAGTCCACTGTGCCACTGCAAGCGCTCTTTCTGACTTAAAGATCTGAACTGTAGGAGCAGGCAATGGCTCGAGCGCGTTCTGAGTCTTGAATGGAATGTCATCGCTGACAGGGGAGTTCATAGCCTGATTGTCGTCATAGATGGCCTGAACCGTGAGAATATAGTCTGTGTTCTTTGTGAGGCCTTCAAATGTGCAGTTTGTCTTTTCAACCTTCTGAGTCATTTTGAAGAGAGGACTTGAAGCCACTGCAACGGCAACTGAGTATGATGTTGCGTTGAGAACAGGTGACCAAGAGATGTTTGCACTTACGTCTGTCGTTTCGCAAGTGATGTTCTCAGGAACAGAAAGTGGCTCTGTGATTTCGACTGCCATAGTGATGAACAGGTTGCGAAGAGTGAAACGGTGACCTGCTTCATCGGCAGTTGCAGCCCATTTAATCTGGGTTTTATTTGTTGCGCCCTTAACCCTGAGGCTCATAGGAGTCCATTCAAGGTCTTTTTCAGGAAGTGAACCTCCGAAAATCTCGCCTGCGCCTTCTGCAGTTACTTCAACGCCTTTCTTGTCATTCTTCCAGCGGAAGAACTCGAATGAAACGGTGATGTCCTGTGTGCCCTGAATTTCTGAAAGTGGAGGAGTCATCAACCAACCTCCATTGCTGCCTGTACCTACTTTAATATAGCCCGGATGTTCGTAAACCTTTCTTCCTGTCCAGTCTCCGATACCGCGTGCTATGCGGAGGTCTTTGAGCGCTTGCTGGTTGTAGGCTGCACCTGTCTGATAAAGGTCGATTGAGCCTGCATCTCCGTAGGCGCATTCCATGAGCCTGTCAGGGTTGTCATCATCGCTGGCATAGACATCTCCTGAAGAGTAGGTCTTAGGCCTGTAACCCGGAAGCCCCTCAAGATAGTGTCCGCCCCATTTGAAACGGGAACCGGTCATCATGAGGATGGTGCCTTCGTCGGCGACATCCGCGTATAATTTATATGTCTTTGCCTCTGCTGTGCCTACCTGAATTGTGGCAACGATGGTTGTCTCGCCTTTAATTGTGGCAGTTCCACTGATTGGAACAGAGAAAACTCCATTGCCTTCCAGGCCGATGACGCCATCGTATGTTTCAATTGTAAGGCCTTGAGCCGCTTCGCCATCTATTGTTGCGCTGACTTTGATTTTCTCAGTGCCTTGAGCCTTGTTGAAAGGAATGTCGATGGATGCGCGGGAAGGGGCATTGATCTTGATAGCACCGCTGACGTAAGGTGCCTTGATTTCAAAGATACCGGAAGCCTGAGTTGCAGTAATCTGCACGCTCTGTCCGGACGGGGTTGTTACCGTGATAGTTGCCGTACGAACTTCACCTGCGTTGTGAGTCGCCTTGGCAGTCACGACCTGTGCGTTGACTCCGTCTCCATTGCCTTCAGCAGGGTCGAGAGTAATCCAGGATGCGTCGCAAGTGGCGCTCCATTGGCCTTTAACCCTGACTGTGAATGTAGTTGAGGAGTTTGAATAGTCAAACGTGATAGCATCTGTATCGCGCTTGAGGACATCTGTACCGACATTCTCCTTCACGCACGAAGATAGAGCTGCGATACTTAAGGCAGCCACAAGAAAAATGACGGAAAATCGAGATTTCATATCCTTTGTTTTAAGTTTTAAGGGCACAAACCTGCTTTCTGTCCTGCGTATGGTACAAAGTTAAACATTATTTTTGTTTATGCAAATAATTTGTGAACTTTTATGTATGTTTCTGTTCGTTTTGTGAGAAAAATGAAAAAAACAAAACTTTTTTTGCCCAAATGCTTGCTAAATATGTAAAACATTCTATATTTGTCTTTCGAAAATACTAATTGTTCGGCACGCTTGCCCAAAGTCCTGCGTAAGACTGTTAAAAATACTAACCAAGTTAGCCAACAATTGTATGAAATCTGAATATCTGTTCAGGCACAATGTCGCAAAACTGCTTTCGATGGCGGTTGCTTTGCTTTTGTGTCTCAGTTCATGGGCTTTGCCGGCCCAGAAGGTAATCGGAGGAACTTGTATTGATGAAAACGGCGAACCTCTCGCAGGTGTAGCCATTGCCCTCAAAGGCACTATGGTGGGAACAATGACCGACGGTAGCGGTAAGTTCTCCATCAACGCAAAGGAGGGAGATGTCCTCGAATTCCAGTTCCTTGGTTACAAAACAATTACACTTAAGGCATCTGACGCAATGACCGTCAACATGGTGCCTGACAACACAACGCTTGAAGAGTCGGTCGTTGTGGGTTATGGTGTGCAGAAACGTCGTGATGTCATCGGTGCCATTGAAACCATTTCGGGAGAAGAACTTGCAGAAAGAAAGACTGCAAACGTTTCCCGTGCCCTTCAGGGTGCCGTTCCTGGTCTTACCTTGACCTTCTCCGATGGTAAACCAACTCGTAGCGCAACCATCCGTATTCGTGCCGTCCAGAAGAACTCTATCGGTTCAGGAGGTGAAGCTCTTGTGCTCGTGGATGGAGTAGAAGCCGATATGAACACGGTGAACCCTGACGATATTGAAAGCATATCCGTTCTCAAGGATGCTTCTTCAACTGCAATCTATGGTTCAAAAGGTGCTTTCGGTGTCATCTACATCACTACCAAGGCTCCAAAGGGTGGCGATAAAGTGAACGTTAGCTACGATGGTAGCGTTTCCGTCCACATGCGCACCACACCTATTACTACTGTGACTGACCCTGTAGTCTGGATGTCTGAGTACATCGAGTCTTACAAAGGCCGTTACAACACCAATCCTACAGTGGTCAACAATGTCCTCCAGGTATTTGATGGGGGCATCAACGGCTATTTCGAGGAAATCAAGAAACGCTCTGCAGACCCTTCTTACGAGAAATACAAGGTGAACAGCCAGGGCTATTACGAATATTATGGCAATTACGATTGGCACGATATCGTATATAAGAAGGCAACCACTTCTACCCAGCATGCTTTGAGCGTTACCGGCGGTAACAAAATTATCAAGTTCTCAGTTTCCGGAAGGTACTTCACTCAGGATGGTATATATAGATATGGTAAGGAAAACTACGAGCAGTTCAACACTCGTGCTAAAATCGATGTAAGGATATTCAAGTGGCTCAGCCTCGACGACAATATCTCCTTCATGCGAAGAAATACCTTCCAGCCACGTGTTGCTGAGGGTAACCAGCTGATTCAGAGGCAGATAGAAATCGTGGGTGCGCCTATGATCGGTCCTAAGAACCCTGATGGCACCTGGACTGAAGCCGCAACCTATATCGGTGTTGCAGGTTTCGATGAGGGAACATCTTGGGAGAAATACCATAAAATCGATGTCAGCAATACTGTAGGTCTCAACGCATTCATCGTCAAGGACATCCTCAAGGCGAGGGGAGAGTTTACCTATTTTTACAATCATACCACAAGACTCCGTGCGAGAAATATCATAACTCACTATAATGGTCCTGAGATTACAGGTTCTCGTCCTTCGACTTCACAGTATCACGACTATCAGTATGAAACTGCAAGGTGGAACGCGTCGGCAACCTTGACATACGGTCAGACTTTTGCCGAGAATCATCGTTTGAGCATCGTGGCCGGTATTAACGCAGAGGCTTACGGTCAAGATACAATCTATACTTATCGTGAGGGCATCCTCTATCCTGACAAGGTTAATCCTTCGCTCATCAACGGCGATACATTCAAGTGGCAGGACAACGGCTCGAGCGAATACTCCCTCTTCGGTGTGTTTGGACGTGCAAGTTATTCATACGCAAGCAGATACCTTGTTGAAGCAAGTGTGAGATACGACGGTAACTCCAAGTTCCCTACTACACAGAAATGGGGATTCTTCCCTTCAGGTTCATTCGGCTGGAGAATTTCTGAGGAACCATTTATGAGCGGAGCAAAGAACTGGCTCGACAACCTCAAGATTCGCGCTTCCATCGGTACAGCCGGCAACGGTCTTATTTCCAATGCTTACGCTTATCTTTCAACTATGTCGGTTTCTCAGTCAAGTGGAACAGTAAGCGGCGGTTCTGCATATAAATACACTGCAGCTCCTTCTCCTGTTCCAAGCGGACTTACCTGGGAAAAATCTACTACATACGACCTCGGTATTGACTTTGAGGCTCTGAACGGTAAGATTAACATCGTTGCGGATGTTTACAGCAAACTCACTACAAATATGTATGTGGTTGGCGCTGAGCTTCCTGCAGTCTTCGGAAACTCTGCTCCTAAGGGCAACTACGCTGATATGCGCACCGTCGGTTGGGAGGCTTCAATTTCATGGAGAGATTCCTTCGCAGCAGGTGCCAGCCGTTTCGGCTACTTCATCAAAGGTGCGGTTTGGGACAACCAGAGCGTGATTACACGTTATACCAGCAAGACCAACACTCTTCCTACCATCTATAACACCAGCTATTACTACGAGGGTATGACTCTCGGTGAAATCTGGGGTTATCAGATTGATGGTCTTTTCGAAAGCGATGAAGAGGCTGCAACCTGGGCAAATCAGGATAACTTCCGTTACTTCTCGGGAAGCTGGAAGGCAGGTGACCTTAAAATCGCCGACCTCGACAACAGCGGCGTCATCGACAATGGTGCCAACACTCTCGAGAACCATGGTGACCTCAAGAAAATCGGTAGCACTGCACCAAGATATTGCTACAGTTTCTCTTACGGTATTGACTGGAATGGAATCGGCTTCTCTATGATGTGGCAGGGCGTAGGTCACAGAGACTGGTATCCTGCAAAGGACTCAGGTTACTTCTGGGGCAAGAATGGTCGTTCATACGGCTACAGCCTCCCTTGGCAGGGCGCTGACTATCGTTACACCGACGAAAACCAGAATGTGAATGCATACTGGCCTCGTCTGAGAGGTTATCAGGCTGAATATGCAGGCAAGGGTATCATGACTAATGCCAACACCCGTTACCTCCAGAATGCCGCCTACCTCCGTCTGAAGAACATAACTCTCGACTACACTCTTCCTGTGAAGATTTCACGCAAGGCTGCAATGGAAAAACTCCGTTTCTACATCTCTGGTGAAAACATCGCAGTATTCTCTCCACTTAAGAAGTATGCCAAGAACTATGACCCTGAAGGAATCAGCGCAGGTGATGCAGACTTTGCAAGCACAGCCGGTACAAATGGTGATGGTTATGGCTATCCTGTGATGAGTTCATGGACCTTTGGTATAAGTGTTACATTCTAAAATCCGGAGAAATCATGAAAAACATTAAATACATTATATTGATAGTTTCTGCGGGACTTGCATTTACTTCTTGTGAGAAATTCCTCACCAAGAATCCACCCGCAACTCTTGAGTCAGCCACATATTTCTCTGACGGAGCATCTCTTGAACTCTATGCCAACGGTTTCATTGAGAAAATGACACCTGCTGCAGAGGATGTTTATAAGGGAGATGCAACTTCAGACCTCGTGGCTACCAGAAATTCAAACACCTACCTTACAACTCCTTGGTCTCCAAGTTCACAGACAGGTTGGTCTGCATCAAATTGGAACAACCTCTACAACATAAACTATTTCCTCGTGAACATAGACAAGGCAACCAAGGCCACTGAGGCTGAAAAGACTCATTGGAGGGCAGTTGCAAGGTTCTGGAGGGCTCTTTTCTACTTCAATAAAGTACGCACATTCGGTGCTCTTCCTTGGTATGAAACTCCAATCGACCCGGATGACCAGGCTCAACTTTACAAACCTCGCGACAGTCGTGAGTACATTATGCAGAAGGTTCTTGAGGATCTCAACTATGCTTGCATAAACTGCTCTGCAGACGCCAAGTGGAAAAAGACCTCTAACATCCACAAATGGATTGCACTTGCCTACAAGGCACGTGTATGTCTCTTTGAGGGAACCTACAGGAAATATCATTCCGTTGACCCGACCACAGGCCAGGCTTGGAAGGCTGATGAGGCTGAACTTTACCTTAAGGAATGTGTGAAGGCTTGCGAGGAATTGATAGCAAGCGGTGAGTACAAACTTATCTCAAATCCTGCAAATGTCGAAACCCAGTATCGTTCTCTCTTCATTTCAGACGAACTTCAGAGAGATGAGGTTATCTGGGGAATCGAGGCTGCAACTCCAAGTACCTATCACCAGAGCACTTGGGATTACAACAACAATAACAGCCAGGCTTGGAGTATGACTGCAAATGTCGCTTATATGTATCTTAACCTCGACGGAAGCAGATACACAAATGCAAGCGACTATGACAAGAAACTCTTCCCGGCAGAGTGCGAGGGTCGTGACTACAGGTTGAAGCAGACGATTATGACTCCTGGTTACACAAGAATTTCAACCGCAGGCGAAAAATATCTTGCAGTAACCAACTTTACCAACACTCTCACAGGTTACAAGATTATCAAGTTTGCTCTCGACGATGCAAAATACGACATTGGCGTTACAAGCTACAACGACCTTCCTCTCATCCGTTATGCAGAAGTTCTTCTTGCATACGCAGAGGCGAAGGCAGAACTTAACGGAGGCGTCATTCCTGCAGACATTTGGGAAAAGACAATCAAGCCTTTAAGGGAAAGAGCCGGTGTGAATGGTGAACACCCTAAGGTTGTGGACCCATATCTCCGTACCTACTATACCACAGCAACTACTGTCGATCTACTCGAAATCCGTCGTGAAAGGGCAACCGAACTCTTTGGAGAGGGCCAGCGCTACAACGACCTTATGAGGTGGCACGAAGGTGACCTTCTCACCAATATGTGGCAGGGTATTTATGTTCCGGGTCTGGACGTTCCTATGGATCTCAACGGGGACGGAAACCCTGATATTTGCTTCTGTGCAAGCAAGGCAGGCACAACCCCGGGCATTACCTACATTCTTCTTTCAGATGGTCAATTCACACTTTCTGAAAGCACTAAGGGTAGGGTACAATACGAAAATGCTCCACGTTCTTGGTCTGAGAAGATGTATCTCCATCCTGTACCTCAGACAGCACTCAATGTCAACCCTGATCTCGGCCAAAACAGCGGTTGGTAATATTTAGTTATTTTTGGTTATGTTATGAAAAGAGTTGCCTCGAAAGGGGCAACTCAATTTTTATCTATGTGACAATTTTTATGTCTATGCGACAGCAGGTTTTTGGGGGTGTGGGGGACGATTATTCTCTCGGAACAGTGATGAGTTCTATTCCGGCATCGAGAATAATCTGCCTGTATTCATCGGAAATGCCGTCATCCGTGATTATCATATCCACGCTGTCGATAGGGCAGATGCGTCCGTAACCCTTTTTCCCGAATTTTGAAGAATCGGTGAGGACTATGATTTTAGCCGATGAAGACATGAATTTTCTTGTGAGAACGGCTTCTTCCTCGGTTGCGCAAGTGTAGCCGAACTGGGCGTCAATGCCATCGACTCCGAAAAAGAGTTTGTCGCAAACCACGTTAGAGAAGCCGTCAATGGCATATTGACCTCTCACTGAAAGGGAATTCTTGTAAAGTACTCCACCGAGCATTTTTACGGTTATGTTTTCCTGCTCGTTCAGGAGAACAGCAACGGCAATGGACGGAGTAATGACATTGAGCGAGCCTCTGGCGACAAGTTGCTCAGCGAAGGCATAGACGGTAGAGCCGGAAGCGATGCAGAGGGAATCGTTTGTGTTGATGAGTTTGGTCGCTTCCTTGCCTATACGCTGCTTGATATCCTTGTTGACCTTGCTCTTAATCACTGTGCT
>JABUTT010000032.1 GCA_021443515.1 Bacteroidales bacterium | reverse complement strand
ATTCTGTAACGGAGAAGGTGGGCACCTTCTGTTTGAGTTTCATCGTAGCCCGTAAACTCTACTTCAGCCTCACTGTCATATACGGTAACCCAGTCTCCGTTCTCGATGGAAGTGGCATTGCGGGCACGCTCTTTCTGCTTTGCAAGTTCACTGTTGAAACCCTCGATGTCAATTTTGAATCCGTTTTCGGAAGCGATGAGTTCACTCAAATCGAGAGGGAAGCCGTAAGTGTCGTAAAGCGTGAATGCATCGGTGCCGCTGATAACCTTGTCGCCGCCATTTTTTGCCATAACGCTTTCAATGAGGCGGATACCGCGGTCGAGAGTTTTGAGGAAGGCTGTTTCTTCTTCGAAGATGACCTTTGTGATGAGGGCCTGTCCGCTGACGATTTCAGGGAACTGTGCGCCGAGGTCTTTGACCAGTTGAGGCACGAGGTTGCAGAGGAAAGGCTCTTTGAAATCGAGGAAGGTGTAGCCATAGCGCACAGCCCTACGAAGGATGCGTCGGATGACATAGCCCGCCTTGACATTCGATGGAAGCTGGCCGTCGGCGATTGAGAAACTGATGGCGCGGATGTGGTCTGCGATAACCCTCATTGCAACAGCAGTCTTTTCAGACTCGTTGTAGCGATGGCCGCTGAGTTGCTCTATGAACGCTATCATACCCGTAAATACATCGGTGTCGTAGTTGCTCTGCTTGCCTTGCATAGCCATGCAGAGACGCTCGAAGCCCATACCGGTATCCACGCTCTTTTTAGGGAGAAGTTCGAGGGAGCCGTTGCTCTTGCGGTTGTACTGCATGAACACGAGATTCCATATTTCGATTACGAGAGGATGGCTCTTGTTGACGAGTTCAGCGCCTCCGAGAGCGTCGATTTCAGCCTGCTTGCGAAGGTCGATATGAATCTCCGAACATGGTCCGCAAGGGCCTGTATCGCCCATCTCCCAGAAATTGTCGTGTTTGTTTCCGGTGAGGATGTGGTCTTCGGGAAGATATTGTTTCCATATATCGTAGGCCTCTGTGTCAAGGGCTGTGCCGTCGGTCTCATCACCTGCAAAAACAGTGGCATAGAGACGGCTCTTGTCGAGTTTGTAAACCTCTGTGAGCAGTTCCCATGCCCAACTGATGGCCTCTTTCTTGAAGTAGTCGCCGAAAGACCAGTTGCCGAGCATTTCGAACATCGTATGGTGGTATGAATCGTGGCCCACTTCCTCGAGGTCATTGTGCTTTCCGCTTACCCTGAGGCATTTCTGGGTGTCACACACTCTTGGCGCAAATGGGGCGGCGTTGCCGAGGAAGAAGTCTTTGAACTGGTTCATACCGGCGTTTGTGAACATGAGCGTAGGGTCATTCTTCACTACCATGGGCGCACTTGGAACCACAACGTGGCCCTTTGAAGCGAAGAAGTCGAGAAACGCTTGTCTGATTTCTTTATTGGTCATAATATGTCGTAAATTTAAGATTTCTAAAAAGTTTGCAAAAATAGCAATTTTTTGGAGAATTTTTCTTATATTTGCGTGTTTTAATAACCGATTGGGCGAATGGTCAAACAACGTAAGAGCATAGTATTCAACAAGCAGACCCTGTCTTATGAAGAAAAGACAGAGCCGAAGGTGCTTGCGTACATCAGGAGGATAGGATATGGAGTCGGCGTGACAGTAATGTCAGCATCGATGGTATATGCCCTCTTCTTGATGTTCGGCTCTCCGAAATCGGCCTCAATCCGCGCCCGATATGAGGAAACGATGTCCAAGGTGATGGTGATTGCCGAAAGGGTGGACCGTTACGACAACGAACTTTCCAACCTCGCATTCCGTGACGAAGGTGTATATAGGACCATATTCGGAATGGAAGAAATTCCTTCCCAGGTCAGAAATGCCGGTTTTGGAGGTGTTGATCGTTATGCCTACCTTGAAGACGATGTTACCGGCGATGTCGGTCCTCTCGTAAAGAAAATAGATAGGCTTACGAAGATGGCATACGTGCAGACAATGTCTTACGACCAGGTTTCCGTGGTGGCATCCAAGACTGAACAGATGAATGCCCACATTCCTGTCATCTCGCCTATGAATCCGATCAAGGGACATTACAGAATAAGTTCTCCTTTCGGAAACAGGAACGATCCTATGTCAAAAGCCCGCAAGTTCCACGAGGGTATCGATTTCGCAATGCCTGTCGGAACTCCTATCTACAGCGTTGCTGATGGAAAGGTGGAAAAAGTTAAGCTCGACTTTTTCGGTTACGGCAATCAGGTTGTGATAGATCATGGTTTTGGCTATAAGACTCGTTACGCCCACATGAAGAGGATAAATGTGAGAGTAGGGCAGAGCCTCGTCAGGGGACAGTATATCGGCGACAGCGGCAACAGCGGAAAGAGTACCGGTTCACATCTCCACTACGAGGTCATATTCAAAGGCAAGCCTGTCAATCCTTACAATTTTGTGGACCTCGAAATGGATCCGAAGGAGTATGAGACTCTCGTCCAGCAGGTTAATGAAAAGAAGTTGAACCCTAACAGGCTGTAATGGCAAATTTCGAATTCTCAGACGATTTCAACTATACTCCCGAGCGCAATGCGTTCGGGAAATTTGCAATTGCGGCGCTCAAGTTTCTGGCGCTTTCCTTCAGTATTGCCCTTGCCGTCTATCTATTTATCGTAATTTTCTACACAAGTGAAGACCAGCGCAAGATGCGTCAGGAAATCAGGTTTGTGAACACTGTGCTGGGCAGCATAAAGGAAAACGAAGCGCTTCTTGCCGACGGAGTTGAGGTCGTGCTTGAGAAGGACGATCAGATTTACCGTGAGATATTCAAGTCTCAGGCTCCGAGAGCGGATATCTTCTCCGACCTTATGGGAAAAAACATCCCCGCCGAAATCTACGGCCTGAAGGAAACCAATCCTGTGGCATTCACCAAGGAGGTGGCTGCGGCTTTGGGACCTCAGGTAAAGAAGGTTGAGGCGAATCTCATTGCGGTTATGGCAAGACTTCAGGTTGAGGAAGACGTGAAATCGTTCTATCCTCTCGGTTATCCGCCTCTTGCGAACTATTCTTATGCTCGTACAGGCGCTTCTGTGGGTATGAAAAACAGTCCTTACTACAATATACCGAAGAGTCATAACGGTTTGGATATGGTCGCTCCTGTGGGAGAGACAGTGTATGCGACCGGAGAAGGTGTGGTGAGCGATATCTCGAAAGACAAGAAGGGCAACGGAAATGCCGTGACCATCACTCACTCAGGAGGATACAAGACCGTCTATGCCCATCTTGCCGACATATTTGTAACTAAGGGAAAGACTGTTCAGGCAGGCACGAAGATAGGCACTGTGGGCGTCACCGGAACCACTTTCGCTCCTCATCTCCACTATGAGGTTTACAAGTACGACCATGTGGTGGATCCTACGGGTACATTCTTCCGCAGTCTCGACAAGGATACTTACGCCAAACTCTATATACAGGCTTCCCAAACATCAAAAACCCTGGATTAGTATGGAAAAGATGTTGTATTCGATAGGTGAGGTCGCAAAGATTTTGGATGAAAACGTGACCACGGTGCGCTACTGGAGCAATTATTTTTCCAAGTGGCTGAAACCCACGAGGGGAGGTCGCGGCGACAGGAAATTTTCTCCTGAAGATGTGGATACTCTTAAGTTCATTCACAGGGAAATCAGGATAGGCCAGATGCATCTTGAAGGGGTGGCGGAAAAACTTCGCAACCGCAAGGCGGCAGACCCTAAAGACCTTGTCCTTGACCGCCTGATTGAGATAAAAAAATCATTGGAGGAATTACGTGCAAATTTGTGATTTTTTTTATAACTTTGCCGTCCTTTATTACACATAGAAATCAAACAGAAAAACATTGAAATATGGCAACTAAAAAAGTGCAGATTCCTATTGACGAACACGAGACCTTCGTGTCCGTAGCCAAGTCTTTCGCAGCCGACGGTTCGGCTTCAGAGAAACTCGCCAGCCTTTATGAACTCCAGCAGGTCGATTCAAAAATCGACGAGATAATCCAGCTCCGTGGAGAACTCCCTCAGGAAGTGGAAAGTCTTGAGAAGGCTATCGTGGAACTCAATGCAAAGGTTGAGGCTACAGAGCAACTCATCGCAGGCTACAACCAGAATATCAAGATGCAGCAGCACGATATCGAGGAAATGAACATCCAGTCTCAGAAGTATCAGGAGCAACTCGGTCAGATTTCCAACAGCCGTGAATACGACTCGCTTTCAAAAGAGGTTGAGAACCTTGACCTTGCCCGTATGCTCAGCGAAAAGACCATCCTTGAAATCAGGGATGCTATTGCAAAGCAGGAAGACAGGATTGAGAACCTCAATGCTGTAATCGAGGTGAAGAAGGGCGACCTTGCAGCAAAGCAGGAAGAACTTGCAAAAATCGTCGAGAGCACTTCTGTCCAGGAGCAGAAACTTGTTCAGGAGAGAAATGGTCTCACAAAGGCAATTGACGCCAGGACAATTTCGGCATACGAGAGAATCCGTGCAACCAACCACAACCATCTTGCAGTGGTTAAGGTTTACAATGGTGACTCATGCGGAGGCTGCTTCGGCCAGATTCCTCCACAGCGTCTCATTGACATAGCCTCAAACAAGAAGATGATAATCTGCGAATACTGCGGACGTATCATTGTAAATCCTGAAAAGAAGTCAGAATAATCCAAGTGGCTATGGCAGAAAAAGGCAAGAAGGGACTGAAGTCTCAGTCGGAGAAGGTTACCATCGAAACAGTGGCGACCGATACTGCAAAGATACCTCCTCACTCTTTTGATCTTGAGGAAGCTGTTCTTGCGCAGATACTTATCGACCCTGACTGCCATCAGCTCGTAAAAGAAGAAATCTCCCAGTCAAAAATCTTCTACGACCCTCGCAATCGCATGATATTCGAGGCTATGCAGACTTTGATGACTGCCACGAGGCCTGTGGATGTCTTTATGGTGATTGACGAATTGAGGACCAATGGCAACCTCGCCTCTGTCGGCGGGGCCGAGGTCATCGTGAATCTGTCCAACCATGTGTCTGCTGCCTTCCATATCGAAGGCCACATCAAGAGGCTCAAGGAAATGTACATCCAAAGAGAACTTATTACGGCCGCAGGCAAGATATTGGCGGATGCATTTGACGAAAGCGCAGATGTGGAGCAGCTCATAAACCGTAGCCAAAGCTGGGTTTATGATGCAGTTCAGAACAATATCAAGAGGGATGTTGAGAAAATAGATACCATAATCAACAGGGTTTTTGACGAATTGGAGAAGCGTCAGGACCAAATTGGCGAAGATCATCTCCCTGGAGTGCCTTCGGGAATAAGGGGATTGGACGAAGTTACATTGGGTTTCCAGCCTTCTGATCTCATTATTCTTGCTGCACGTCCATCCGTGGGTAAGACGGCGCTCGCCCTCAATATCGCGAGAAATGCCGCAGTGCAGTCGCACATACCGGTGGCATTCTTCTCGCTTGAGATGCCTTCAAAGCAACTTGTCAACCGTTTACTCCTGTCTGAAACCTCGATTTCATCGAAAAAACTAAAGGGTGGTGAGAAAATCGCCGCCTGGGAGTGGCAGGAACTTACTGAGAAAAGCAAGGGCCTGAGTTCATCTGAAATCTATATCGACGATACCCCGGCTCTTCCTGTGATGGAGTTCGCTTCAAAGGCAAAGCGACTCGTAAAGGAAAAGAATGTCAAACTCCTGATTGTCGATTACCTCCAACTTATGCAGGGACCGACTCAGGCCAAGGGCAGTCTGCGTGAGCAGGAGGTGGCAGCAGTTTCCAGAATGCTGAAATCAACGGCTAAGGACCTGAATGTGCCTATTATTGCATTGAGCCAGTTGTCCCGTATGACAATGCAGCGTGCAGGAGGAAACAATCGTCCGCAACTCAACGACCTTCGAGAGTCCGGAAGTATCGAGCAGGATGCAGATATGGTTCTTTTCATCCATCGCTACGACTATCAGAATTCGGGCGACCAGAATGCAGTCGGAAAGACTGAACTCATCATCGCAAAGCATCGTAACGGAGCCCTTGCCGACATACCTCTCCGTTTCATTGCGGAAAAGGCATTGTACGAAGACGACAACTCATCTTCTGCTTTTGTACAGGAGTTGCAGGCCTCTGCTTCAAATCCTGGTGGAAGTGGGGAATTCGGCAATGTCGATACAGGATTTTAACCCCTTTTGAAATATGAAATCCAAGAAGACAGTTTCGCACGTTGCAAAGGTGGTGGAAATCACCCCTGAACTTACCACGGTTGTCTTCATCCAACATTCAGCCTGCTCGGAGTGTAAGGCACAGAGTCTTTGCAGCGTGGCAGAGGACAAGGAAAAAATCATATCAATCCCATCGGATCCATACAATATCTATGAGGTAGGAGAGGAAGTCGAGGTCGTAATGAGCCAGACAATGGGCACAAAGGCCGTGTGGCTCTGCTATCTTATGCCCCTCCTCGTCTTTATGGTGGCTCTTTTCACCTTCTCCAAACTTCCATTCTGGCATCCTTCCGAACTGGTGGTGGGATTGCTTTCGCTCGCCTGCATAGGAGTGTATTATTTCATACTCTTCCTGCTTCGGGAGCGTCTCAGCAAAGAATTTGTATTCAGTTTAAATAAATTACCTAAATAATGAGTGTAATTGTCTGGACAATAATTGTAATAGCCTCGCTTGCAGTTATTCTTGCGGCGATGCTATTCTTTATTTCTAAGAAGTTTAAGGTTGAGGAAGACCCTCGCATAGATGTGGTCGAGAAACTCATGCCGGGCGCCAACTGTGGAGGTTGCGGCTTTGCCGGATGTCACGCATTTGCGGAGGCGGCGGTCAGGGCTGAGGACCTTGAGTCCATCTTCTGCCCTGTGGGAGGAGTTGCCACAATGAAGAATGTTGCGGAGGCTCTCGGCAAGAAGGCAGTGGAAAAGGCTCCTCAAGTCGCTGTAGTAAGATGCAATGGTTGCAAGGAGGTTCGCGAGAAGACCACAATTTATGGTGGCACTGCAAAATGTTCCGTTATCGCAGCTCTTTATGCAGGCGATACAGGCTGCGGCTATGGTTGCCTCGGTTGTGGAGACTGCGTTGGCGCTTGCGAATTCGGAGCGCTTTCGATGAATGCTCAGACAGGCCTTCCTGAAGTTGACGAGGCCAAGTGTACATCCTGCGGCAAGTGCGTGAAAGCCTGCCCTAAAGGAGTGATTGAACTTAGAAATAAGGGACCTCGTTCAATGAGGGTGTTTGTGAGTTGCATCAATCGCGACAAGGGTGCAGTTGCAAGAAAGGCTTGCAAGAATGCCTGCATAGGTTGCGGAAAATGTGCAAAAGTTTGTACTCACGATGCAATTACGGTTGAGAACAATGTGGCATACATAGACTTCTCAAAGTGCAAACTTTGCAAGAAATGTGTCTCTGAATGTCCTACAGGCGCCATTCACGCTCTCAATTTCCCTGCACCTAAGCCTGTGGCAACGGCTCCAACCCCGGCAGCGTCGCCTGCATCAAAACCTGAGACAGAAACCAAACCTGTAGAGGAGGCAAAGCAATGAAAAAGTTTACATTCAAAATAGGTGGCGTTCATCCAAACGATAGTAAAATTTCCGCTGAAGCGGCAATCGAGCCATTGAAGATTTCTCCAAAGATCTATATCTCAATGGCACAGCATCTCGGCGCTCCTGCAAACCCGGTTGTGGCTGTGGGAGATGAGGTCAGGACCGGCCAGATAATAGGAGAGCCGTCTGCCTTTATGTCCTGCTATGTTCACTCATCAGTAACCGGCAAGGTCGTTTCAGTCGGGCCATACAAGGATATTGCAGGCCGTGAAGCGATTCACGTAGGCATAGACGTTTCTCCAGATGGGGATGTTTGGGCGGACGGGATCATCACCGACAATAGTCTTGATGTAAAGTTCCCTACAGATAGGCAGACTCTTCTCGATAAAATCAAGGCTTGCGGCATTGTGGGCCTCGGTGGAGCGACTTTTCCTACCCACGTGAAACTTTGTCCGCCTCCGGGTTCCGTGGCTGAATGTCTCATAATCAACGGAGCGGAGTGCGAGCCATATCTTACTTCCGACTATCGTCTCATGGTCGAGCGTCCTGAAGAAGTGCTTACCGGAGTTGCCATCATAAAGTGCATTCTCGGCTGTCGTGCCGTTGTGGGCATTGAGGAAAACAAACCGAAGGCGATAGAGTCTATGAAAAAGGCTCTCGAGAGTCTTTCGGAGAAGAATTCGGAGTTCAACGACATTGACATTCTTACACTCAAGAAGAAATATCCGCAGGGAGGCGAGAAACAACTCATTGCAGCGGTTCTCGGCAGGGAAGTGGCCTCAGGTGCCCTTCCAATCAGTGTCGGCGCCGTTGTCCAAAATGTAGGAACAGCCCTTGCAGTTTATGAGGCGGTCCAGAAAAATAAGCCTCTCATCGACAATACCATAACCGTCACCGGCCAAGTTTCTCCATCCCAGAAGAACTATCTCACGAGGGTTGGAACTCCATACAAGGATATAATCGCCGCTGCAGGTGGTTTGCCTGATGGAAATATCAAGGTCATCTCGGGTGGTCCTATGATGGGACGTGCAGTCTCAAACCTCGATGCCACCACTCTCAAGGGTACCGGAGCAGTGCTTATGCTCTCCGAGGAGCAGACCAAACGCAAACCTGCCCAGGCCTGCATCAGTTGCGGCCGTTGTGTCGATGCCTGCCCTATGGGACTTGAGCCTTTCTATCTTCTCCGCCTTTCTCGCGCGGGTATGATGGATGCTCTCGAAGAAAATGCCGTGCAGGACTGCATAGAATGTGGTTGCTGCCTTTATTCCTGCCCTTCTTCCATTGCCTTGCTCGATGAAATCCGTCTTGCAAAGGCTTCCGTTATGAAAATTATCAAATCAAGACCAAGGAAATAATGCTTATTGTTTCACCAGCGCCGCACATTCACGCAAAGCGAACAACTCAGTCTATTATGGCTGATGTCTGCATTGCGCTTATTCCTGCGGTCATTGTATCAGTTCTTTTCTATGGATGGCACTCGCTTCTCATCTTCGCGGTTTCTTGTCTTAGTTGCTGCGGCATAGAGTGCGTAGTCACCACCTATCTCTTAAAGAAAAAATCTACTTGTGGGGATCTTTCGGCTCTTGTTACCGCCATCCTCCTTGCACTCAACCTTCCGCCATCTTGTCCATGGTGGATAGCTATTATTGGTGCAGTTGTGGCAATAGGTATAGGCAAACTTTCGTTCGGAGGACTTGGACAGAACCTTTTCAATCCGGCAATTCTTGCGAGGGTTTTTCTTCTTGTGTCTTTCCCTGTGCAAATGACGAATTGGACGAGTCCAAAGGGTTTTATTGCAGACGCCTTTACCGGAGCAACTCCTCTCGGAATGATAAACGAGGGCATAATGAATGGCGAATCGGTTTCCCAGATTCTGAGCAAGTCTTCATTCTCTCCGGTTCTTTCGCTCTTTGCAGAGGTTGGAGGAAGTGCGGGAGAAATCGCTGACGTTGCCCTTCTCATCGGTTTCATATACCTGCTTTGCAGAAGGGTCATCAAGCCTTATATCACTCTATCCATCTGGGCTTCCGTGGCTCTGTTCAGTTTTATCTTTAACATGATTAACCCGGATCTTTACACTGGACCTCTTTTCAATCTTCTCACCGGTGGTGTGCTTCTCGGCTCAATCTTTATGGCTACCGACTATGTAACCAGCCCTATGAGCAATCTTGGAGGTGTGATTTTCGGCCTTGGCATAGGTATAATTACAATGCTCATCCGCTATTTCGGAGCCTATCCGGAGGGAGTCAGTTTTGCGATTCTTATCATGAACGCATTTGTTCCGCTTATCAATTCAGCTTTCAAACAGCGTAAATACGGGAGGAAATAGAGATGCAGTCAAGTTTTAAGAATATGGTTTTTTCCCTCGGCGGTATCTGCCTTGTATGTGCCGCCCTTTTAGGTGTTGTTTACTACTATACGGCTGGTCCTATTGCAGAGGCTGTAAAGGCAAAGCAGGATGCGGCTATTTCGGCTGTTCTGCCTTCATTTGATGGAAAAATAGACGAACTCGAGCCTAATATATATATAGGTAAAGCCTCAGACGGAAGCGTGGTCGGTTATGCTATCCTCTCATCTGCTTCGGGTTATGGCGGAGCCGTTACACTCATGACCGGAATTACTGCCGATGGTACGATATACAATGTTCAGGTTCTTTCCCACAGTGAAACTCCGGGACTTGGCGCAAAATGTACTACAGACGAAGGTTTCTACGGTCAGTTCAGAAACCTGAATTCGCAGGGCTCGATACTCAGACTGAAGAAGGATGGAGGTTCGCTCAATGCAATATCGGCTGCAACTATCACATCTAGAGCTTACACCAATGCCGTAAATTCGGCTCTCGAGATATTCTACGGACTAATAGAGGAGGAAAATTATGAAGAAGATTAAACTCATCCTTAACGGTATAATCAAGGAGAATCCTACATTCGTACTTCTCCTCGGAATGTGTCCGACTCTTGCCACAACCACTTCGGCAATTAACGGTATGAGTATGGGTCTTGCCACCATGGCAGTCCTCATCCTCTCGAATATGGCAATATCCGCTTGTGCCCGCATAATCCCGGACAAGGTTCGTATCCCTTGCTACATTGTGCTGATTGCAACATTCGTGACCATTCTCCAACTCCTTATGCAGGCTTTCGTTCCCGACATTTACGAAAAACTCGGTCTCTTCATCCCTCTTATTGTGGTGAACTGCATCGTGCTTGGTAGGGCAGAGGCTTTCGCTTCAAAGAACTCGATTCTTGACTCAGCCTTTGACGGTCTCGGTATCGGTCTTGGCTTTACCATAGCGCTGACTCTGCTCGGTATTGTCAGGGAGTTCCTCGGCGCAGGTAGCATATTCGGCTACCAGATATTCCCTGCAGATTATGGCTGCATAGCCTTCATTCTCGCTCCGGGCGCATTCATCGTGCTTGGTTACCTCATCGTTATATTCAAGAAACTCACTAAACAGGCATAGCTATGGAATATGTAATTATATTTATTTCGGCGATATTCGTAAACAATATCCTGCTTTCACAATTCCTCGGCATTTGTCCTTTCCTCGGAGTTTCTTCAAAGAAGAGCACTGCCATAGGTATGAGTGGCGCGGTATGTTTCGTGATTACCCTTGCCACGGTTGTCACCTTCCTTCTCAACAACTATGTGCTTGCTCCTCTCAAATTGGAGTTCTTGCAGACAATATCGTTCATTCTCGTGATTGCAGCCCTTGTGCAGAGCGTGGAAATCATACTCAAGAAGATTGCTCCGTCCCTCTACCAGGCGCTCGGCATCTTCCTTCCGCTCATCACAACCAACTGTGCCGTACTTGGAGTTGCCCTCACCGTAGTTACCAAGCAATTCGATTTCAGCGGCACTATGCAGAGTCTCAACCTTCTTGAGGCTACGGTATATGCCTTTGCAACATCGCTCGGCTATGGCCTTGCAATGATAATCTTCAGTTCGCTTCGTGAGCATCTCGCCCTTGCAAATGTGCCAAAGGCATTCAAGGGAATACCTATCGCTCTGATTACGGCAGGTATTCTCGCCCTTGCATTTATGGGCTTCTCAGGACTTGTGTAACAAAATATTGAAAATAACGGCGATGCCGAGAGCGAAAGGATAATACAGATAAGGTATTATCTCGAGGGGACTTAGTTCTGCAAGTCCCGCAGCCATCAGCATTTGCGCTCCGTAAGGCAGGAGGGCCTGGGTGAAGCAGGATGCGGTGTCAAGTATGCTTGCGGTGGTCTTTGGGCTTATCTTGAATCTTGAGGCAATGCCCGAGGCTATCTTGCCTGTGGTCATAATTGCCACTGTGTTGTTCGCTGTGCAAAGATTCACAAGACTTACCATGGCTGCAATGCTTGCTTTGGCGCCTCTCGGACCTTTAATGCTTTTCGCCATTCTCTCGAGCAGGAACTCTATACCGCCGTTGGCCTTGATGATGGAAAGCATACCACCTGCAAGCAAGGTCATAATCATAAGTTCAGACATTCCCAGCATACCGTCCGCCATGGAGTGAAGCCAGCCAATGAAATCGTAACTTCCGTCTATGAGACCTGTTATGCCTGTCATAATTATGCCTGCAATCAGGACTATGAGGACGTTGAGGCCCGAAACTGCTCCGATTATCACCGTGATGTAGGGGAGAACCTTTAAGATGGATATTGGTTTGGTCTCAATTTCGGTGATAATGCCCAAACCAAGGAAGAAATATAGGATTAAGACTAAAATTGCGAAAGGAAGTATCAAGAGTATGTTTGCCTTGAATTTGTCCTTCATCATACAACCCTGGCTTTTTGTCGCAACTACTGTCGTGTCGCTTATGAAACTCAGATTGTCTCCAAAATAGGCTCCACCCATAACCAAAGCCACCATCATAGGTACGCTCGTAACCTCTCCTCCGTGGGCAAGTCCCACTGCAATCGGAGTGAGAGCCACAACAGTTCCTACGCTTGTTCCAAGTGCAAAGGAGATGAAGCAGGAAGCGAGAAATATGCCCGGAAGCAGGAATTTATGAGGAAGCAGATGCAGGGTAAGGTTTACGGTCGCATCCACAGCTCCCATACTTCTGGCACTCGAAGCGAATGCTCCTGCAAGGATGAATATCCATATCATGAACATCAAATCCTTGCTTCCTGCCCCCCTTGAGAATATCTCAACTCTTTCTCCTATGGTCTTACCTTTCAGGGTGAGAACGGCATAGAGCGAGGATACAAGGAACGCCACGGTGATAGGGATGGCGTAGAAATCCTTGAATACGATGCTCAAAATCAGATAAAACCCCACAAATACAATCAGTGGGGATATCGCCAGGAGTCCTTTGCGTACCGGAATCATAGTACGCTTTTTTTAGATGGTCTTGAAGAAATCGTTGCCTTTGTTATCAACAAGAATGAATGCAGGGAAGTTCTCTACGCGAATCTTCCAGATAGCCTCCATACCGAGTTCAGGATATTCCACACATTCGATGCTCTTGATGTTGTTCTGGGCAAGAATGGCGGCAGGACCTCCGATAGAACCAAGATAGAAACCTCCGTGAGTCTTGCAAGAGTCTGTCACAACCTGTCCTCGGTTACCTTTGGCGAGCATAATCATACTTCCGCCCTTGCTATGGAAGAGGTCAACGTATGGGTCCATACGACCTGCTGTTGTAGGGCCCATAGAGCCGCAAGCCATACCTGCAGGAGTTTTCGCAGGGCCAGCATAGTAGATAGGATGATTTCTAAGATATTCCGGTATAGGTTCGCCTGCATCGAGACGCTCCTTGATTTTTGCGTGTGCGATGTCTCGGCCCACTATGATGGTTCCGTTGAGAGAGAGCCTTGTTGAAACAGGATATTTGTCGAGCTGGGCAAGGATTTCAGACATAGGACGATCGAGGTCAACCTTTACAGCGTCACCTTCACCCGCATTGCGGAGTTCTACAGGAATGAGGCTGCCGGGGTTGTCGTCAAGTTTCTCAATCCAGATACCGTCAGCATTGATTTTACACTTGATGTTGCGGTCGGCAGAGCAACTTACTCCAAGTCCGACGGGGCAACTTGCGCCGTGACGTGGCAGACGTATGATGCGAACATCGTGTGCATAATATTTTCCGCCGAACTGTGCTCCGAGCCCGATTTTGTGGGCTTCTTCAAGAACTTTATTCTCAAGTTCCACGTCACGGAATGCACGACCGGTCTCGTCACCTGTGGTAGGGAGATTGTCGTAATAGTGGGTGGATGCAAGTTTGACTGTGAGAAGGTTCTTCTCTGCAGATGTGCCTCCGATGACGAAAGCGATGTGGTAAGGAGGGCAGGCTGCAGTTCCGAGAGTCTTCATCTTTGAGACGAGGAAAGGAACGAGAGTGGCAGGATTGAGAATAGCCTTTGTCTCTTGATAAAGATAGGTCTTGTTTGCACTTCCGCCGCCCTTTGTTATGCAGAGGAACTTGTATTCCATTCCCTCTGTGGCTTCGATGTCAATCTGTGCCGGAAGGTTGCATTTTGTGTTTATCTCATCATACATTGAAAGGGGAGCATTCTGACTGTAGCGGAGGTTCTCTTCGGTGTAAGTCTTGAAAACACCCTTGCTGAGCGCCTCTTCGTCGCAATAGCCTGTCCATACCTGCTGGCCTTTTTCTCCATGGATGATGGCTGTACCCGTGTCCTGGCAGAATGGAAGTTTGCCCTTGCAAGCCACCTCTGCATTGCGGAGGAAGGTCAGGGCTACGTACTTGTCGTTTGAGGAAGCCTGAGGGTCAGTGAGAATTTTTGCCACCTGAGCGTTGTGAGAGCGGCGAAGCAAGAAGGAAACATCCCTAAATGCTGTATTTGCCATTAAGGTAAGGCCTTCAGCTTCAACCTTGAGGATTGGCTTTCCCTCGAAGGAACCGACTGATACATAATCTTTTGTAAGGAGGTAGTACTCGGTGTCATCCTTTCCGACCTGAAACATAGGAGCGTATTTGAATTCTGCCATGATGATATTTTTGTTGCTTAGGTTATTATTCTGCTGCTTCGGCCGCATCCGCCTCACTTCCGTGATATTCGTCTGCCGAGCCGTTTCCTTCAGGGATGTTACCGCCTTCATCGCCGCCTTCTCCCTCTTCTCCTTGCTCGTCAAGCCATCTTTCGAGGTCTTCGGCATCATCTGTCTTGACGTCAATCTTTACAAGGTAAATAGCTGTTTCAATATCTATGGTAACGGCATAGAAAAAAGTGCCGTCAGGTTTTGGATATTTTACGAGGTCCTGAAGGTAATCGTTGAATCCTCTTGGATATTTCTGGTTAAAAGCCAATAGCAGTTCCTCAAAACGAGGATCTTCAACCATTTTGTCGTAGCTTATGACGCCACGTTTTTTTTGCGAATTTATCATATAATAAGTATGGTTTGCTTTTTGAGCCACCTGCGAGACTTGAACTCGCGACCTACACGTTACGAATGTGTTGCTCTACCAACTGAGCTAAGGTGGCGTTATTCTAAATGTCTTCCGAAAACGAGCACAAAATTAATATAATATCTTAAATTCAAAAAGAAAATTACCACAAAATGATGCTTGTACTACAGGGACGTCCGTGCAATCCTTTTCTCTCCTCCAAAGCGAAGCTTTCTCTTCGGCCAGGGGTACGCAGACAAAATCCCCTGTTCTAATGGAGGACAGACGTGTTATGCGGCTTATTGCCGACTCTATCTCTTTACACAGGTTTTTGCCCTTCGTAGTGCATTTGAACAGAGTTTTTCCGTCCCTTTTCATTATGAACTTGTTGTCGTTTTCGCTGTCGAACACGATCTTGTTGTACATTGGATGGGGAAGTAGGGTAGTGTGGTCCACCCTGTTCTCTATCGGGGCAATATCCCCGTTTTGAGAGTCTGAAAGTCCCTTAGGAAAGAGCAGGAGTCCGAAGTTGAGGGCGTCATAATAGCGCATTGCAAACTCTTCTGCGACACACTTTCCTGCCTTGCTGACTCTTGCGAATACTACCGGAAGAAAGTCGTAGCCCGAAATATCATCGTGAGGATAGATATCCTTGTTTTCAGTTTCAAGGGTAGTGTCCGGACGGAACCAGGTCTGATCTTCGCTTCTGGATATGATTATGTTCATCTATTGTTGAATTTTTTCTGGAGGGCGGCAAGACTTTCTGCGCTTGGGGCTGCACTTGCTGCCTCTTCCTTGTACTTCTTTTCGAGTTTGAAGAACTGCATCTTTGTGTCGTAAGGGAAGTTGCCCTCGTATATCCACTTGAAATAGGTGCTGTCGGTGGAGAATACATCCCTGAGTTTCCTGCCCTTGTGCTTGCCGAAGTTCACAACAGCTTCTCCACTATCATCCATGTAGAGCCTTCCCGCAAAGTCGATGGTCTGTCTCTGCGTGGTGTAGTTGTTGAGGAAGTCAATGTCTGTCTTGAGGGCATCGCCATATTTTTCCAACTGGCTTTCAAGAACTTCGTAAGTGGCTCTTGTGTCGGCAGATGCAGTGTGGGCATTCTCCAATTCCTTGTTGCAGTAGAAACGATAGGCGGCCTTCAGATTGCGAGGCTCCATCTTGAAATATATGGTCTGCACGTCAATCATCTTCTTCGCGTGGAAGTCGATGTCGAGTTTAGCCTTTGCCTCGAGATTGTTGAAATAGAAGGCTGTGACAAGGGAATTGCCTTTGCGCAAAGCTGATTTTACCTTTTCGAACTCTTCAGCGAGCATAGGGAGGTCGAACTTGGTCGAGTTATATCCTCCGAGGTCGCTCTCTTCGAGCATATCGGCAATTTCTGGGGCAAGTTCAAAGAACCTCTTGCATTCCACCAAATCCTCATCCTTGATGCCGTTCACCTCGCTTGCAGCAGGGTTTATCGGAAGCTGGGTGTTGGTCTCATAGTTCCAAGGACGAACCCTCCAGGTCTTTTCAATTATCTCACCTGAGGGCATAACCTTTACGAAGGAAAGCTCCGCAATGGCATCTGTTACTATGTCAAGACCCGTAGATTCGATGTCGAAGAAAACTACGGGTCTTTGGAGTGTAAGTCTCATTTATGCAGTGATTGAAGGCATTAGGATGGCACAAACATTTGCAGCATTTTCGTCTTCCGGAGAAGGTACGAACAGAGCTGCCTTGCGTGCATCCGCAAACTTAATCTGAATTGTGTCGCAGGTCAGGTTTGAAACGATTTCAATGATGTAGTCGCACTTGAAGCCGATTGAAAGATTCTCGCCTGTGTAGTCGCAATCTACGTTCTCAATGGCAGAGATGGCAAAACCGAGGTCGCGTGAGGTAACGGTCATCTGATTCTCCTTGAGGTCGAAACGGATGTTGTTGTTTGCCCTGTCTGCACAGGTTGCGATTCTCTTGAGGATGCCGAGAAGTTTGGTCCTTGAGATATTGAGAACATTGTTATTGTTTGCTGCAGGAGCCAGAACACCCTTGTAGTTAGGGAATCTTCCGATAATCTGACGGCACACGATGACTGAATCTTGAGTGCTGAAGATGACCTTCTGGTCTTCGAAATAAGCCTCCACCTCGTCAAGACCTGCGGCAAGAATGCTTGTTACGGCTTTTGAAGCACGCCTTGAAAGAATGTAGGCGTTGGAATTGTCGCTTGTAGAGTTGATTACGTTGCATACAAGCTTGTGGGCGTCTGTGGCAACGAGGGAGGTGCTGCTTGGAGTGATGTCGAAGAGGATGCCGTTCATTACAGGGCGGAGAGGGTCTGTGTCAGCGGCGAAGATGGTCGCATTAACGGCATTCTGCAAGTCGGTTGCAGAGAATACCACCTTGAGAGCCTCAGCTGAAGGGGTTGTGACAATCTGAGGGAAGTCGGAAGCGTCATCTGTAGGCATGTGGCCTTCGCCTGAATGCCATTTGCAGTCGAGCTGGCCGTTTTCAACCTCGATCTCGAGAGGCATATCAGGCATTTCCTTGAGAAGGTTTGTGAATTTTTCGGCAGAAATGCAGAATGCACCGTTCTCTCCTTCACTTTTGACCTCAATCACTGTTTTGATTGTGAGGTCCTCATCAGTGGCTGTGAGTTCAAGGTTGTTGCCGTTGAGATTAAGGTGAATTTTTTCAAGAATTGGCTTTGTGGTTTTCTGTGGAACGGCCTTTGCAACAAGGACAACGCTCTTGAGAAGATCCGAACTGGAAACTGAGAATTTCATATCTTTTTCGTTTTATAATAATTATCGATTTGAGCCTTAACACTTAGTGTTAAGTATTCAGGCAAATATAAGTATATTTTTGAAATTTTATTCGTTCCGAATGAAACTTTTAATAAAAAAGGCAGTATATATCTGCGTAGTACATTTATTATATGAGACAACTTAAGATTACAAAAAGCATTACGAATCGTGAGAGTGCATCTCTCGACAAATATCTCCAGGAGATTGGTCGCGAGGAACTCATCACAGTTGAAGAAGAAGTAGAACTTGCCCAGAGAATAAAGCAGGGAGACCAGCAGGCTCTCGAAAAACTTACAAAGGCAAATCTCCGCTTCGTCGTTTCAGTAGCAAAACAATATCAGAATCAGGGCCTCAGCCTTCCTGACCTTATAAATGAAGGTAATCTCGGACTCATCAAGGCAGCCGAGAAGTTCGATGAAACAAGAGGTTTCAAATTCATCAGTTACGCCGTATGGTGGATTCGCCAGAGCATTCTTCAGGCACTTGCTGAGCAGAGCCGTATTGTGCGTCTTCCTCTCAACCAGGTGGGCAGCCTTAACAAGATAAACAAGGCTCTCTCAAAATTCGAGCAGGAATATGAAAGAATGCCTTCAAATGACGAACTCGCCGAAATGATAGATATCCCTAAGGAGAAAATCGCCGATTCTCTCCGTGTAAGCGGACGTCACGTGAGTGTGGATGCCCCATTCGTGGAAGGAGAGGACAATTCCCTTCTCGATGTACTTGTGAACGATGATTCTCCTGAGGCAGACCGCGGACTTGTGAATGAGTCTCTTGCAAAGGAGATTGACCGTGCCCTTGCAGCGCTTTCTTCCCGTGAAAAGGATATCGTGGAGGCATTCTTCGGCATAGGCGGCCAGCAGGAAATGACTCTCGAAGAAATAGGCGAGAAGTTCGGCCTCACTCGTGAAAGGGTGCGCCAGATTAAGGAGAAGGCAATCCGTAAACTCAAACAGGGCGCAAGAAGTGAAATCCTCAAATCATATCTCGGATAATGACACCCGAAACATTTCTCAAGGAAGCAGCCTCTAAGGTTGCTTCAAAGTTATGGGGAGAAGGTCTCCCTTGTCTGGATGCAACTCCAACAAGAAAAGAATTTGAAGGCGACTTCACCATCGTTGTTTTTCCTCTCCTGAAAGCCTCACACCTTGCTCCTGAAGCAACTGGAAAGGCCCTTGGAGAAGCCCTGCAGGCAGAATATTCCGAAATCGGCTCTTTCAATGTGGTGAAAGGTTTTCTCAACATCAGCCTCTCCTCAAAGTATTGGGCAGGCATATTCAGCCAGATTGACTCTGCAAAGGACTGGGGACAACTTCCTCCTACAGGCAAGACCATAATGGTCGAGTATTCCTCTCCGAACACCAACAAACCTCTCCATCTCGGACATATACGAAACAACCTCCTCGGTTATGCGGTCTCGCAACTGCTTGCAGCCTGTGGCAACAATGTCATCAAGGCAAACCTTGTGAACGACCGTGGCATCCACATCTGCAAGAGCATGCTTGCCTGGCTGAAAACTGCCAATGGCGCAACTCCCGAAAGCGCGGGAATCAAGGGCGACCACCTCGTGGGCGATTGCTATGTGAAATTCAACGACATCTACAAAGAGGAAGTCGCAGCCTTGATTGCTGCCGGAGTGAGCGAGGATGATGCGAAAAAACAGGCTCCGAGCCTCATCGAGGCTCAGGAAATGCTTCTCAAGTGGGAGCAGGGAGACCCTGAAACGGTTGCCCTCTGGAAGAAGATGAACTCTTGGGTCTATGCAGGTTTCGACAAGACTTATTCAGACCTCGGCATCAGTTTCGACAAAATTTACTATGAAAGCCAGACCTATCTTCTCGGCAAGGCCCTGGTGAGCGCAGGTCTTGAAAAGGGTGTGTTCTTCCGCAAGGAGGACGGCAGCGTGTGGTGCGATCTCACTTCTGACGGACTTGACCAGAAACTTCTTCTGCGCAGCGACGGCACCTCAGTCTATATGACTCAGGACCTCGGAACTGCAGAAAGCCGCTTCAGGGAATACAGTCTCGATGAACTTATTTATGTGGTGGGAGATGAACAGAACTACCATTTCCAGGTTCTCAAACTCATTCTCGGCAAACTCGGCTTCAGCTGGTCAGATGCAATCTACCACCTCTCCTACGGTATGGTGGAACTTCCTGAAGGCAAGATGAAGTCTCGTGAGGGAACGGTTGTGGATGCGGATGACCTCATTACCAAGATGTATGAGGAGGCTAAGGAAACTTCGCAGGAACTCGGCAAACTCGAAGGTATGAGCGCGGCAGAGCAGGATGAACTCTACAAAATGATTTCCCTCGGAGCTCTCAAGTACTTCATTCTCAAGGTCGATCCTCGCAAGACTATGCTCTTCAATCCTAAGGAAAGTATAGATTTCAACGGCAATACGGGTCCTTTCATTCAATATACCCACGCAAGGATTATGTCCATTTTGAGAAAGGCCGGAGCGCTTTCTCCTCTTCCTGAAGAGTGCGTGGTGAATGCCAAGGAAATAAGGCTCATCCAGATTCTTGCATCTCTTCCGGGCAAGATTGGCGAGGCAGGCTCATCACATTCTCCTGCTCTCGTTGCAAACTATGCCTACGACCTTGCCAAGGAATTCAACCAGTATTACCACGAAACACCTATCCTCAAGGAGGAAAATGCTTCAATACTTACCTTCCGTCTGCATCTTATCAGTGCAATAGCTGCAGCCCTTCGCAAGAGTATGGGCATACTTGGAATCAAATTGCCTGAGAGGATGTAATGACACAGGCTGATGTCATAGTAATCGGGGCAGGGGCAGCGGGTCTGGCTTCCGCTCATACTGCCGCTTCCCAAGGGGCCAACGTAATTCTTCTCGAGAAGATGCCCAAGGTTGGAAGGAAAATTATGATTACGGGCAAAGGCCGTTGCAATCTCACAAATCTCAAAGACTGGAACGCTTTCTCGGGATATATTGCCAGCAATGCCAAATTTCCCAAGAATGCGTTTATGTCTTTTACTCCCGCTACCTTGAAGGACTGGTTCGAGTCTGAGGGCATGGAGACCATTCTGGAAAGGGGAGACAGGGTGTTCCCCGCTTCCGGCAGCGCTGCAAGCGTGGTTGACACTCTCGTAAAGGCCTGTCAGAAGTCCGGAGTCGAAATAATAACGGGAGCGGAAGTATCGGCCACATCCTGCTGTGGAGATGGTTTCAAGATTGAAACAACCTCGGGAGAAGAATACTCCTGCCTCAAACTTATAATTGCCACAGGAGGTCTGAGTTATCCTGCGACAGGTTCCACCGGGGATGGCTATGCTTTTGCAAAGTCTATGGGTCATAAAATTACCCAAACATTCCCCTCACTCACCGCCCTTGTGCCGAGAGGATATAAAATGCGTACCCTGAAACCGGAGTCCAAGTGCCACATATCGAGAAGCGAGGCAATGACAGCTTTCGGACAGGCCCTTTGCGGAAATGACCTCGAGAACGTTCAACTTTCCCTTTTTGTGGATGGAGTTGAGGCTGACAGCCAGTTCGGAGACCTAAGTTTCACGGATGGAGGACTTGAGGGTGCAATAGGCTTCAAGGTTAGTCGTAAGGCGGTAAAATCCCTGATAAACGGTTCTAAGGTCAGTGTGAGTATAGACCTGAAGCCGTCTGTGACTCAGGAAAAACTTACAGGAAGAATAGTATCTCTATTTGAGGATGGCTCAAAACCTGAGAAAGTGCTATCAGCCCTCATTCCCAGGAACTTAATCAAGCCATTTATAATGTCAACCGGCCTTGACCATTTCACTCCGGAGCGTCTTTCTCGCACGCTGAAATCGTGGACACTTCCCATCGAGGGCTATGTCGGCTATGAGAGGGCAGTGGTTACTGCAGGGGGGATATGTCTTGATGAAGTCTTTTCCAAGACCCTTGAAAGCCGTCTTGTGAAAAATCTTTATTTCGCAGGGGAAGTGCTTGATATAGATGCACATACAGGAGGCTTTAACCTCCAACTCGCATTCTGCACAGGACATCTTGCAGGACTGTCCGCAGCAAAATCGCTCTAAATCTATTTCTCGTAAATCAGATAGTCGGCACCGTAGCAGAGATGGTGGATACCGTAGTTTGTCCAACCTTCGGAAGAGTTGTTTCTGTGGAGGTTGAATATACACTGAAGCATGTGTTGAGGCTTGTTTTCGATTGCCTCCATCCAGGAGTCTTTTCCGTATGCGCTTATGTTCTTGATTGCAAATGATGCAATGTCATAACCCTGGAAGGCAAAGCTTCCCGGCTCTGTGCGGAAGAGGGCTCTGTAGCGGCCCACGAACTCTTTCACCGCCGCCTTTTCATAATCCACATAATAAGGGCAAGGAGTCTGGAGAGAGGTGTTGTGGAAGTTCTCGACATCCATACTGCCATAGTTTCTCACCTTATTCGGAGCGTAAAGCGCTACATTGAAGCCGTTGTGAATGAGAAGGTTTATATTGCGGATGGCATCTGAAATGAAGCCGTCGTTGCTCGAGTTTATGATGACCCTGTTCACTGCATTTGGCTTGAAACCGTTGTTGACCATGGTTTCATCCATTCCAAGTCCGTCAAGGATGTTGTAGGAGAACTTTATAGGAGTTATGCCCGCATTCCAAAGAGGACGGAAGATGTTTACGCTGTCAAGAGGCGCTCCCTGTTCGCATATTATAGCCACATTGTCGCCCTTGTGGTAGTCTGCAACAAGATATTCTGCAATTTTCTTCTCGGTCTGAGCCTTGTCCGGAGGAAGGCTTATGAA